>NZ_JBIVEG010000037.1:0-65052 GCF_044747545.1 Streptomyces sp. NPDC090077 | reverse complement strand
ACCGACCGGCACGAACCGGAAAGCCGAAAGACTGCCGGGAAACCCCCAAAGAAACGGTCACCGGGCAGAGGACAGAGGGACGGGCCCGTCAGCGATGCAGGAGGGGGCGAGGGCCGGCACCCGGGCATCCGAGCCCTCACCAGCCTTGTTCCGCGCCAAGGGCGCGACCAGCCGCAGCAGATCGCTACGCGCTTCTCCCGTCTCGGCGTCCGGCGACCGCCTGGGGCTGATACCTGCACCAAAAGTCGATCAGAGCAGCGTGGAAGCGCAGGGGCGCGACAGATCGCTACGCGCTCCTCGTTTCTCAGCGTCCGTCGGCTTTCCGGGGATCTCCCCACCCGGGTACGGGGGTGGGTCGAGGAGAATGATCATGGTCGAATGACGCGCCGATTCCACCCCGCCGTGCCGTGGGCAGGCGCTGGACGGCGCACACCAGCGAAAGGAAGTCCATCATGTCGGCTATCCAGGGCAAGGTCATCGCGATCACGGGGGCAAGCAGCGGCATTGGTGAAGCGACTGCGACCTACCTCGCCGAACGGGGCGCCAAGCTCGTACTCGGGGCCCGCAGGGAGGATCGGCTGAAAGCGGTCGTGGACGGCATCACGGCCAAGGGAGGTACCGCCACCGGTGTTCTCGTCGACGTCACGCGCCGCGAGGACCTCCAGCGCCTGACGGACACGGCCCTCGACCAGTTCGGTCGGCTCGACGTCCTGGTATCCAACGCCGGCACGATGGCCGTCTCGCCCTTCGACGACCTGCGCCAGGACGACTGGGACGCCATGGTCGCCACCCACATCACCGGCCTGCTCAACGGCATCGGAGCGGCACTGCCCGTCTTCCGCCGGCAGCGCTCCGGCCAGTTCGTCAACGTCGGCTCCACCGCGGCCTACGTCGTCAAGTCCCCCCAGGGCGTCTATGCGGCCACCAAGACGGCCGTGAAGGTACTCACCGAGGGCCTGCGTCAGGAATCGGGCCCCGACCTGCGCGTGACCCTCGTCTCGCCGGGCTTCACCCACACCGAAGGCATAGGCAAGGGCGCCAGCCCCGAGGCCGCGGCCGCGATGACCCGTCAGCGCGACGAGATCGCCATGCCGCCCTCCGCCGTCGCTTCCGCCATCGCCTACGCGATCGAGCAGCCCGACGGCGTAGACGTCAGCGAAATCGTCGTCCGGCCCACCGCACAAGCCTGACAGAAGGCCGCCGTTCGTCCTTTGGCGCGGATATCAGCCCCAGACGGCCGCCGGACGCCGAAATGGGAGAAGCGCGTAGCGATCTGTCGCGCCCCTGCGTTTCCGCACCGCTCTGATCGACTTCTGGTGCGGGTATCAGCCCCAGGCGGTCGCCGGACGCTGAGACGAGAGAAGCGCGTAGCGATCTGTCGCGCCTGTCGGCTCCCTGGCCTGCTCTGGTCGACTTTTCGTGCAGGTAGAGCCGCACCTCTGGCCCCGAAACGGGGATATGGGGCTCGGATGCCCGGTGGGCCGGCGCCCGGCCCCTCGCCTCATCGCTGACGCGGCCGTCCCTGTGTCCTTTGCCCGGTGACCGTTTCTTTGGGGGTTTCCCGGCAGTCTTTCGGCTTTCCGGTTCGTGCCGGTCGGTCAAGGGTGGCCGAAGGCCATCGCGTAGCGACGCGACGAAGGAGCGCCCTTGAGGGACCGGTGCGAACCGGAAGGACGATGGACTGACGGGAAGCCCCCTACCTGCTCTGATCCGGTCCAGGGAGATACCGCCCCCCGGCCCCCCCACCCACGCCGACGGCCCCCTCGGCCGGAGCCGAGGGGGCCGTCGTGGGGGCCGTCGCAGGCGGGGCAGGGCCTCAGAGGCCCATGGCCGCCGAGAGGTCCTTCTTGACCGCGTCCAGGATCTCCTGGCCGCGGGTGCGGGCGCCCGCGAGGTCGGAGGCTTCCGCGACCGGGACCACGACCTCCAGGTAGCACTTGAGCTTGGGCTCCGTGCCGGAGGGGCGGCAGATGACGCGCGCCTTGTAGTCGCCGTCCAGGTAGTAGCGCAGGCCGTCCGTGGGCGGGAGGGCCGCCGAGCCGAGCGACAGGTCCTCCGCCGAGACCACCCGCAGCCCCGCCAGGGAGGCCGGGGGTTCGGCGCGCAGCTGCGCCATGGCGTTGGCGATGACCGACAGGTCCGAGACGCGGACCGACAGCTGGTCGGTGTGGTGCAGGCCGTGGGCCATCGCCAGGTCGTCCAGCAGGTCGGTCAGGGTGCGGCCCTGCTCCTTGAGCTTCGAGGCGAGCTCGGCGACCAGCAGGGCGGCGGTGATGCCGTCCTTGTCGCGGACGCCCTCGGGGTCCACGCAGTAGCCGAGGGCTTCCTCGTAGCCGTAGCGCAGGCCCTCGACGCGGGCGATCCACTTGAAGCCCGTCAGGGTCTCCTCGTAGCCGACGCCCGCGGCCTCCGCGATCCGGCCGAGGAGGGAGGACGAGACGATGGACTCCGCGAAGACGCCGCTGGCGCCCTTGTGGACCAGGTGGGCGGCCAGCAGGGCGCCGACCTCGTCGCCGCGGAGCATGCGCCAGCCGCCGTTGTCCGGGACGGCCACCGCGCAGCGGTCGGCGTCCGGGTCGTTGGCGATGACGATGTCGGGCTGGACCTCAGCGGCCTTCGCGAAGGCCAGGTCCATGGCGCCGGGCTCCTCCGGGTTGGGGAAGGCGACCGTGGGGAAGGCCGGGTCGGGCTCGGCCTGCTCGGCGACGAGGACCGGCTCGGGGAAGCCGTGGCGGGCGAAGGCGGCGAGGACGACGTCCTTGCCGACGCCGTGCATGGCCGTGTAGACGGTCCGCACGCCCCGGGGGGAGCCCGGGGTCAGGACGGCGTCCGTGCGGGTCAGGTAGGCCTCCAGGACCTCCTCGTCGAGCTGCAGCCAGCCGTCGGCGGGCTGCGGTACGTCGGCCAGTGCGCCGACGGCCGCGATCTGCGCCGCGATCTCGGTGTCCGCGGGGGACACGATCTGCGAGCCGTCGCCGAGGTAGACCTTGTAGCCGTTGTCCCGGGGAGGGTTGTGGCTGGCGGTCACCTCGACGCCGGCGACGGCGCCGAGGTGCCTTATGGCGTACGCGAGGACGGGCGTGGGCAGCGGTCGGGGCAGGACGGCCGCGCGCAGTCCGGCGCCGGTCATCACGGCGGCGGTGTCGCGGGCGAAGTCCGCCGACTTGTAGCGCGCGTCGTAGCCGACGACGACGAGGCCGCCGTCGTGGCCCTGGGCCTTCAGGTAGGCCGCGAGGCCCGCCGCGGCGCGGATGACCACGGAGCGGTTCATCCGCATCGGGCCGGCGCCGATCTCGCCGCGCAGTCCGGCGGTGCCGAACTGGAGCGTGCCGGAGAAGCGGTCCGCGAGCTCGGCCGTGTCGTTCGCGTCGATCAGGGCCGCGAGCTCCGCCGCCGTCTCCGGGTCCGGGTCCTCGGCCAGCCAGGTCCGGGCCCGGGCGAGGAGGTCGTCCTGTTCCTGCACTGCTTCCGCCTTACCTCTCGTACGTCGTCGATGTCGATCGTCGGGTGTCGACCGCGTCGATCAGATGCGGGCGAGGACCTGCGTCAGCAGCGTGCCCATGCGGGCGGCGGAGTCACGGCCGGCCTGGAGGACCTCTTCGTGGTTCAGCGGCTCGCCGGACAGGCCCGCGGCCAGGTTGGTGACCAGGGAGATGCCGAGGACCTCGGCGCCGGCCTCGCGGGCGGCGATGGCTTCCAGCACGGTGGACATGCCGACCAGGTCGGCGCCCATGACGCGGATCATGTTGATCTCGGCCGGGGTCTCGTAGTGCGGGCCGGGGAACTGGACGTAGACGCCCTCTTCGAGGGTCTCGTCGATGTCCTTGCACATCGCGCGCAGGCGCGGCGAGTACAGGTCGGTGAGGTCGACGAAGTTCGCGCCGACGATCGGCGAGGTGGCCGTCAGGTTGAGGTGGTCGCTGATCAGGACGGGCTGGCCGGGCTTCATGCCCTCGCGGAGGCCGCCGCAGCCGTTGGTCAGGACGACGGTCTTGCAGCCGGCGGCGACGGCGGTGCGCACGCCGTGGGCGACGGCGGCGACGCCGCGGCCCTCGTAGTAGTGGGTCCGGCCGAGGAAGACCAGGGCGCGCTTGTCGCCGATCTTGTACGAGCGGATCTTGCCGCCGTGGCCCTCGACGGCGGCGGGCGGGAAGCCGGGCAGCTCGGTGACGAGGAACTCGGACTCGGGGGCGCCGAGCGCCTCTGCGGCGGGGGCCCAGCCGGAGCCCATGACGAGGGCGACATCGTGGGATTCGACGCCGGTGAGCTCGCGGAGGCGGGCGGCGGCGGCGTCGGCGGCGGCGAAGGGGTCGGTAACAGATGCGTTCACGCAGACGAGCGTAGCCGCTTATCGCCTACGCGCGTAGATGGCGCAGCTCACGGTGTTCGGATCGTTGCCTTGTCGTTTCCGCCGAATCGTCCCTCTCCGCCCCCGCGGGCGGGTCCGGGCCGGGGCGCCGTCAGCAGGGGCGCTTGCGGAGTTCCATGACGTAGTCGTGCGGTGCGCCGGCCGACTCGGCGGCGTCCGCGATCTCGCCCAGGTAGCGCGCCGAGGGCAGGCCGCCCTCGTAGCCGTTGAGGACGTAGCACCAGGCCGCCTCCTCGCCGTCCAGGGTGTGGACGCGGATCCGCATGCGGCGGTAGATGTCGAGGCCGACACCCTCCCAGCGGTCCATCGAGTCCTCGTCCAGCGGGGCGATGTCGTACAGCGCGACGAAGACCTGCTGGCGGGGGGCCTCCACGATGGTGGCGAGGGCGCCTTCCCAGCCCATCTGCTCGCCGCCGAAGGTCAGCCGCCAGTCGTTGATCCAGCCCGTTCCGCGCAGCGGCGAATGGGGAGCGCGGCGCGTCATCAGCCGCGGGTCGAGGTTGCCGGCGTACGCGGCGTAGAGCGACATGAGGTCGAGGGTACGGGAGGGTCGCCCCGGCCCGCGTGTCCGGATGGTGCGAGCACCTTGATGCGTGCGGGACAATGGGGCACGGAATGCATCCCCCGGGGAGAACCCCCGGAACACCGGCCGGGGCGGCAGCCGGCCGGGTAGACGTGAGGCGGACTTTTCGTGACCCGGATCGTGATCATCGGCGGTGGACCCGGCGGGTATGAGGCAGCCCTGGTGGGGGCCCAGCTCGGCGCGGAGGTGACCGTCGTCGACTGCGACGGTCTGGGCGGGGCGTCGGTGCTGACCGACTGCGTGCCCTCGAAGACCCTCATCGCGACCGCAGAGGTCATGACGACCTTCGACTCGTCGTACGAGGAGCTGGGGATCGTCGTCGCGGACGACACCCCGCACATCGAGCAGGCCGCCCGCGTCGTCGGCGTGGACCTCGGCAAGGTGAACCGGCGCGTGAAGCGCCTCGCCCTGGCCCAGTCCCACGACATCACCGCCTCCGTCACCCGGGCCGGCGCCCGCGTCATGCGCGGCCGCGGCAAGCTGGGCGGCCCGCAGGGCATCGACGGCACGCGGGACGTCATCGTCACCGCCGCCGACGGCACCGAGACGATCCTCACCGCCGACGCCGTGCTGATCGCCACCGGCGGCACCCCCCGCGAGATCCCGGACGCGATGCCCGACGGGGAGCGGATCCTGAACTGGACCCAGGTCTACGACCTGGAGGAGCTCCCCGAGGAGCTGATCGTGGTCGGCTCCGGTGTGACCGGTGCCGAGTTCGCCGGCGCGTACCAGGCCCTGGGCTCCCGGGTGACGCTGGTGTCCTCGCGCGACCGCGTGCTGCCGGGTGAGGACCCGGACGCGGCCGCCGTGCTGGAGGACGTCTTCCGCCGCCGCGGCATGAACGTCATCGGCCGTTCGCGCGCCGAGTCCGCCAAGCGGGTCGGCGACCGGGTGGAGGTCACCCTCTCCGACGGCCGGGTGATCACGGGTACGCACTGCCTGATGGCGGTCGGCGCGATCCCGAACACCAAGAACATGAACCTGGAGGAGTCCGGGGTCCGGCTCAAGGAGTCCGGGCACATCTGGACCGACAAGGTGTCGCGCACGTCCTCGCCGGGCGTGTACGCCGCCGGTGACGTCACCGGCATCTTCGCGCTCGCCTCCGTCGCCGCCATGCAGGGGCGCATCGCGATGTACCACTTCCTCGGCGACGCGGTGGCCCCGCTGAACCTGAAGACGGTCTCCTCGAACGTCTTCACCGACCCCGAGATCGCCACCGTCGGCTACACCCAGGCCGACGTGGACGCGGGCAAGATCGACGCCCGCGTGGTGAAGCTGCCGCTGCTGCGCAACCCGCGCGCCAAGATGCAGGGCATCCGGGACGGGTTCGTGAAGCTGTTCTGCCGCCCGGGCACCGGCATCGTGGTGGGCGGCGTCGTCGTCTCGCCGCGCGCGAGCGAGCTGATCCACCCCATCTCGATCGCCGTCGACAACAACCTGACCGTCGAGCAGATCGCAAACGCGTTCACCGTGTACCCCTCGCTGTCCGGTTCGATCGCCGAAGTGGCCCGCCAGCTGCACACCCGCAAGGCGGGCGGCGAGGCGTAGCGGCTCCCGCCCCGAGGCCCAACCGCCCCTTCCCGTACGCGGGTTGGGGCGGAAGCCGTGGTGCGGCCGGGTTGCGTGCCGGCGCGGGCCGGCGGCGGGCCCGCCGCGTATACCACTAGTCGGGCCGACGTATGGACAACTTCGGTATTCCGGCGCAAAGAGCTGAAAGCAGACGGTCGTTGGCGTTACTGTCAGTTTCGTGTTCGCTGCTGAACGTCGCCAATTGATCCTCGAAATGGTGCGGGCCAACGGTGCGGTATCGCTCCGGGAGCTCGCCCGCGTCGTCCAGACCTCCGAAGTGACCGTACGGCGGGACGTGCGGGCACTGGAGGCAGAAGGACTCCTCGACCGCCGACACGGCGGTGCGGTTTTGCCGGGCGGTTTCACGCGGGAGTCCGGCTTTCCGCAAAAGTCCCATCTCGCGACGGCGGAGAAGACCGCCATCGCCGATGTCGCGGCCGGCCTCGTCGAAGAAGGCGAGGCCGTCGTCGTCGGCGCGGGTACCACGACCCAGGAGCTGGCCCGCCGGCTCGCGCGGGTGCCCGGTCTGACCGTCGTCACCAACTCGCTGCTCGTCGCCCAGGCGCTGGCGCACGCCAACCGGGTGGAGGTGGTGATGACCGGCGGCACGCTGCGCGGCTCGAACTACGCCCTCGTGGGCAGCGGCGCCGAACAGTCCCTCCAGGGGCTGCGGGTCTCCCGGGCCTTCCTGTCCGGGAGCGGCCTGACCGCCGAGCGCGGGCTCTCCACGTCCAACATGCTCTCCGCGAGCGTGGACCGGGCGCTGGTGCAGGCGGCGGCGGAGGTCGTCGTCCTGGCCGACCACACGAAGCTCGGCACGGACACGATGTTCCAGACCGTACCGACCGACGTGATGACGCGGCTGGTGACGGACGAGCCCCCGCAGCACGACGAGCGGGCCGCGACGGAGCTCCAGGCGCTGGCGGACCAGGGCGTGCAGATCACCGTGGCCGGGTCGGCGCCGGTGGCCGGGGGCCACGGGGGCGCCGGGGAGGGCATGCCGGGGCGCAGGCCGCGCCGGGAGGCTCCGCTGCCGGTCCAGCGGCGCGGCGGGCCCACCGCCCAGCTGCGCAGCGCGCCCGCGTCGCTGCTGGAGCAGCAGGCGGGGGAGCGGGCGCGGGTCGCGGACATGCGGCGCCGCTAGCCGCTCGGGTGCCGGGTCCCTGCGGGCCGGTCTCCTGCCTGCCCTACGCCCGTTCCTCCCCCGGCTACCGCTGGGTGCGTCGGCGGACGTGCGAAGGCCCCCGCCCGGGTGTCCCGGGCGGGGGCCTTCGTGGAGCTGGGGGCGTCAGTCCTTGATCTCGCAGATCGTGGCGCCCGAGGTGAGGGACGCGCCGACCTCGGCGGTCAGGCCGACGATGGTGCCGGAGCGGTGCGCGTTCAGCGGCTGCTCCATCTTCATCGCCTCCAGGACGACGATCAGGTCGCCCTCGTTGACCTGCTGGCCCTCCTCGACCGCGACCTTGACGATCGTGCCCTGCATCGGGGACGCGAGGGTGTCGCCGGAGGCGGCCGGGCCGGACTTCTTGGCGGCGCGGCGCTTCGGCTTGGCGCCGCCCGCGGCGGCCGTGCGGGCCAGGGTCATGCCCAGCGAGGACGGGAGGGAGACCTCCAGGCGCTTGCCGCCGACCTCGACGACGACCGTCTCGCGGCCCGGCTCGTCCTCGGTCTCCTCGGCCGCCGGAGCGGCGAACGGCTTGATCTCGTTGACGAACTCCGTCTCGATCCAGCGGGTGTGGACCTTGAACGGGGTGCCGTCGGTCGGGGCGAAGGCCGGGTCGGAGACGACCGCGCGGTGGAAGGGGATGGCGGTGGCCATGCCCTCCACGTTGAACTCCGCCAGGGCGCGCGCGGCGCGCTGGAGGGCCTGCTCGCGGGTGGCGCCGGTGACGATCAGCTTGGCGAGCAGCGAGTCCCAGGCGGGGCCGATGACCGAGCCGGTCTCCACGCCCGCGTCCAGGCGGACGCCGGGGCCGGTCGGCGGGGCGAAGAGGGTGACGGTGCCGGGGGCGGGCAGGAAGCCGCGGCCCGGGTCCTCGCCGTTGATGCGGAACTCGAAGGAGTGGCCGCGCAGCTCGGGGTCGCCGTAGCCGAGCTCCTCGCCGTCGGCGATGCGGAACATCTCGCGGACCAGGTCGATGCCGGCGACCTCCTCGGTCACCGGGTGCTCGACCTGGAGGCGGGTGTTGACCTCGAGGAAGGAGATGGTGCCGTCGGTGCCGACGAGGAACTCGACGGTGCCCGCGCCGACGTAGCCGGCCTCCTTGAGGATGGCCTTGGACGCGGCGTAGAGCTCGGCGTTCTGGGCTTCCGTCAGGTAGGGGGCCGGGGCCTCCTCGACGAGCTTCTGGTGGCGGCGCTGCAGCGAGCAGTCACGGGTCGAGACGACGACCACGTTGCCGTGCGAGTCCGCGAGGCACTGGGTCTCGACGTGGCGCGGCCGGTCGAGGTAGCGCTCGACGAAGCACTCGCCGCGGCCGAAGGCGGCCACGGCCTCGCGCACGGCGGACTCGTACAGCTCCGGCACCTCTTCGAGGGTGCGGGCGACCTTCAGGCCGCGGCCGCCACCGCCGAAGGCCGCCTTGATGGCGATCGGCAGGCCGTGCTCCTTGGCGAACGCGACGACCTCGTCGGCTCCGGAGACCGGGTCGGGGGTGCCCGCGACGAGCGGGGCCCCGGCGCGCTGGGCGATGTGGCGGGCGGCCACCTTGTCGCCGAGGTCGCGGATGGCCTGCGGCGGCGGGCCGATCCAGGTCAGGCCGGCGTCGAGCACGGCCTGGGCGAAGTCGGCGTTCTCGGAGAGGAAGCCGTATCCGGGGTGGATGGCGTCCGCTCCGGAGTCCGCGGCGGCCTGCAGGACCTTCGCGATGTCGAGGTAGCTGGCTGCCGGGGTGTCACCGCCCAACGCGAAAGCTTCGTCTGCCGCGCGGACGTGCAGGGCGTCCCGGTCCGGATCGGCGTAGACGGCTACGCTCGCGATCCCGGCATCCCGGCAGGCCCGAGCAACGCGGACAGCGATTTCGCCACGGTTGGCGATGAGCACCTTGCGCACGATGGCTCCCTCCTTGAAACAAGCTGAGTTTAGGGACTGCCGACACGGCCTTACGACCCTTCCCCGGTGGTGACCTTGCCCACACGGAGCGTGATTCGAGTGGCCCTTGAGTGCGGTGGCCCTTGTGTCGCCCCAGGTCAGGGTGATCCCCGACTGCACAGTAACCCCGTTGGGAGGGCGAGGTCTCTGTTCGGCGGGTCAGCGGCCCCCGCCGATTCTTTGTGGAGTCCCTACGAACGGCCTATGCATTCTTTGAGTGAGAGCCGTCACGGCCGCCCGCGCGCCGCTTTCCCGTAACGAAGCGGGTCCGGACTCTTGTCCGAAGGTTTACTCGTTAGTAGCCTCCCAGGCGTCGAACACGCTTGTGGCGTGGGAGGGATGGGGGCGTCGTGCTGCGCAGACTCGTGGCGGGGCTGGCCGCGATCGCACTCGTCGCGGAGGCCGCCGTGCTCGTACTCGTCCACGTCGTGCTGGGCCGGGCGACCGAAGCCCAGTCGATGTCCATCGCGGGCGCCGATCCGGATGTCATGGCCATGGCTACCTATGGGATGGGTGCCGCGCTGGGCGCCTTCCTCCTGCTGTGCGCCGTCCTGGCCGCCGTCGCCGCCCTGCGCGACCACCCGCCGGGCCGTGCCGCCCGCGTCCTGCTCGTCGCCGCCGCCGTCACCCACGGGGTGCTCGGCGCCCTCGCCGCGGCACTCGTCGGCTGGGGCGCCTTCGCGGCGACGATGGTGATCCTGTGTCTGCTGGTGCTGACCCTGATGCTCCACGCCCGGCCGGCGGCCGGGCCGGACGGGCGGTCCGGTGGGCGCCTCAGGCCCACAAGTCCGTGATGGACACGTCCAGTTCGCCCAGCAGTGAGCGCAGCAGCGGCAGCGACAGGCCGATCACGTTGCCCGGGTCCCCGTCGATGCCGTCGATGAACGGCGCCGACAGGCCGTCCAGGGTGAACGCCCCGGCCACGTGCAGCGGTTCGCCGCTGGCCACGTACGCCGCCACCTCCGCGTCCGTCGGCTCGCCGAAGCGGACCGTCGTGGAGGCCGTCGCCGAGACCTGACGGCCGGTGGCCGTGTCGATCACGCAGTGGCCCGTACGGAGCACCCCGGCGCGCCCGCGCATCGACGTCCAGCGGGCCGTGGCGTCGGCCGCGTCGGCCGGCTTGCCGAGCGCCTCGCCGTCCAGCTCCAGCACGGAGTCGCAGCCGATCACCAGGGCGCCCGCGGCCTCCTCCAGGCCCGCCACCACGCCCGCCTTGGCCTCGGCCAGGGCCAGCGCCAGGCCGGCCGGTTCGTCGTGGTCCAGGGTGTCCTCGTCGAACCCGCTGACGATCACGTGCGGGGCCATCCCGGCCTGCCGCAGCAGGTTCAGCCGGGCGGGCGAGGCGGAGGCGAGGACGAGCGTGCGTGCGGTCATGGGGGCCATCGTAGGGCCGCCGCCGAGGACCCCTCTAGAACGGGGGCACGCCGAGGACGTACACCGCGACCACCATCGCCAGTACGAGGACCACGAGCATCCGCCGCAGCATCGCCTGGGCGTCGCGCATGTCCTTCGGGGGCTCGTCCTTCGGGTCTGACCAGAGCATGCTCCGATCCTGGACCCGGTACGCCGGTGGCGCCTGAGTACGGGTACTCAGGCGCCACCGTCCGTTCGCGCCATCTTCCGGAACGCGGGGCTCAGCCCCGTCCGGGCCAGTACGTACGGCCCCACGCGCGCGGCCCGGGCAGCATCTGGCGCCGCCGGGCCACCCGGCTCGGCGAAGCCCACTCGTCCGGGACCCGGGGCGCGCCCGACGGGGCCGAGGCCAGCGCCGCCGCGCGCGCTTGGACCACCGCCAGTGCGGCGGCCAGCTCCTCGGGGGTCGGGTTGCCCTTGACGACCTTGATCACCACAGAGTCCTCCTGGAAGGCCTAGAGGGGGATGTTGCCGTGCTTCTTCGGGGGCAGCGACTCCCGCTTCGTACGCAGCTGGCGCAGTCCCTTCACCACCTGGGCGCGGGTCTCGGACGGCATGACCACCGCGTCGACGTAACCGCGCTCGGCGGCCGTGTAGGGGTTGAGCAGGGTGTCCTCGTACTCCGTGATGAGCCGTGCCCTGGTCTCCTCCACCTCCTCCGGAGCGGCCTCCGCGATGGTGCGCCGGTGCAGGATGTTCACCGCGCCCTGCGCGCCCATGACGGCGATCTGGGCGGTCGGCCAGGCCAGGTTCAGGTCCGCGCCGAGGTGCTTGGAGCCCATGACGTCGTAGGCGCCGCCGAAGGCCTTGCGCGTGATGACGGTGATGAGGGGGACGGTGGCCTCGGCGTACGCGTAGATCAGCTTCGCTCCGCGCCGGATGATTCCGTTGTACTCCTGGTCGGTGCCGGGCAGGAAGCCCGGGACGTCGACGAACGTCAGCACCGGGATGTTGAAGGCGTCGCACGTGCGGACGAACCGCGCGGCCTTCTCGGAGGCGTTGATGTCCAGGCAGCCGGCGAACTGCATCGGCTGGTTGGCGACGACGCCCACCGGGTGCCCCTCGACGCGGCCGAAGCCGGTGAGGATGTTCGGGGCGAACAGGGACTGGGTCTCCAGGAACTCCGCGTCGTCGAGCACGTGCTCAATCACAGTGTGCATGTCGTACGGCTGGTTCGCACTGTCCGGGATCAGGACGTCGAGCTCCAGGTCGGCGTCCGAGACCTCGGTGTCCGCCTCCTCCGGGAAGGAGGGCGGCTCGGAGAGGTTGTTCGACGGCAGGTACGCCAGCAGTGACTTGACGTACTCGATCGCGTCCTTCTCGTCACCGGCCATGTGGTGGGCGACGCCGGAGGTGCTGTTGTGGGTGCGGGCGCCGCCCAGCTCCTCGAAGCCGACGTCCTCGCCGGTGACCGTCTTGATGACGTCCGGGCCGGTGATGAACATGTGCGAGGTCTGGTCGACCATGACCGTGAAGTCGGTGATGGCGGGGGAGTACACGGCGCCGCCGGCACAGGGCCCCACGACCAGGCTGATCTGCGGGATCACGCCCGAGGCGTGGACGTTGCGGCGGAAGATCTCGCCGTACATGCCGAGGGCGCTCACGCCCTCCTGGATGCGGGCGCCGCCGGAGTCGTTGATGCCGACGACCGGGCAGCCGGTCTTCAGGGCGAAGTCCATCACCTTGATGATCTTCTGCCCGTAGACCTCGCCGAGGGCCCCGCCGAAGACGGTGAAGTCCTGTGAGAACACGGCCACCGGGCGCCCGTCCACCGTGCCGTAGCCGGTGACGACGCCGTCGCCGTAGGGACGGGTCTTCTCCAGCCCGAAGTTGGTCGACCGGTGCCGGGCGAACTCGTCCAGCTCTACGAAGGACCCCTCGTCCAGCAGCAACGCCACACGCTCACGTGCCGTCAGCTTGCCCTTGGCGTGCTGCTTCTCGACGGCACGCTCGGAACCGGCGTGCGTGGCTTCCTCGACGCGGCGCCGCAGGTCCGCGAGCTTGCCCGCGGTCGTGTGCATGTCGATCGGCTCTGAGGGTTGGGACATCGGGGTCGCGGCTCCCTGTGTGGTGTCAACTGCCTGGTCAATTGATTGACTGCTGCTGGCTACTGGTGCGTAGCGTATCGGCGGGCATGGCGCTCGGCAGTGCGGCGTTTGACACACCTACATTGGGTTGCATGACTCCACAAGATGCTTCAGCCGGAGCGGGCGCGGGCCGCTGGTCGAGCCTGGACCGCCCGCCCCTGAACGCCTCCGCGCTCACGAAGGCGCTCGTCACGCCGGACGGTCTGTGGACCTCCCTGGAGGTCGTCGCCGCCACCGGGTCCACCAACAGCGATCTCGCGGCCCGGGCCGCGGAGCTGCCCGAGGGCGCCGTGCTGGTCGCCGAGGAGCAGACGGCCGGACGCGGGCGGCTGGACCGCAGCTGGGTCGCGCCGGCCCGGTCGGGGCTGTTCTTCTCCGTGCTGTTCAAGCCGGGCGCGGGCGTGCCGCAGGAGCGGTGGGGGTGGCTGCCGCTGCTGGCCGGTGTGGCCGCGGCGGCCGGGCTGTCGCGGGGCGCGGGCGTGGACACCGCGCTCAAGTGGCCGAACGACCTGCTGGTGAACGTGGACGGGGAGGAGCGCAAGGCGGGCGGCATCCTCGCGGAGCGGGTCGCGGACGGGGTCGTCCTCGGGATCGGCCTCAACGTCACCCTGACGGAGGACGAGCTCCCCGTGCCGGCGGCCGGGTCGCTGCTCCTGGCCAAGGCGGCGGTGACCGACCGGGAGCCGCTGCTGAAGGCCGTGCTGCGGTCGCTGGAGGAGTGGTACGGGCGCTGGCGCGACGCGGCCGGCGACCCGGCGGACAGCGGCCTCCAGGAGGCGTACGCGGCCGGCTGCGCGACGCTGGGCCGCCACGTCCGCGCGGACCTGCCGGGCGGGCGCGAACTCACCGGAACGGCCGAAGCGCTCGACGCGGACGGGCGGCTGGTCATCCGCACGGCCGACGACGCCCGCGAGGCGGTGGGCGCCGGGGACGTGGTGCACCTGAGGTCGGTGAGGTAGCACCGGAGGTCCGGGGGCCCACCCCCGGACCTGCACGGCGTTTCCCGCACGTGCGGGGCCGGAACTGGGGGAGTGAGCTACGGCACACCTGCCGTATGGTTTAGGCGATCCCGGTCCTCCCGGTGATCACCCGGTTCGGCAGCGCGCACGGAATGGACAGGAGGCGGCCCTTGACCGTCGACGATTCTCAGTCCAGCGCGTCCGCGTCGCCGTCGGGCGCCGCGTCCGGGTCCGCGTCCGCGTCCGGGTCCGGTTCCGGCGGGAACCCGGGCACCCCGATCGGGCGGGACCAGCACACGCCCTTCCACGAGGTCGACCACGCGGCACAGCCCACGGCCGACCCGCTCGCCATCCGGCTGGAGCAGCTGATCCTGGGCGCCGAGCGGCGCTACACGCCGTTCCAGGCGGCCCGCAGCGCGGGTGTGTCCATGGAGCTGGCCTCGCGGTTCTGGCGGGCCATGGGCTTCGCCGACATCGGCCAGGCCAAGGCCCTGACCGAGGCCGACGTCCTGGCGCTGCGGCGCCTGGCCGGCCTGGTGGAGGCGGGGCTGCTGAGCGAGCCCATGGCGGTGCAGGTGGCCCGGTCCACCGGGCAGACCACCGCCCGGCTGGCCGAATGGCAGATCGATTCCTTCCTGGAAGGGCTGACGGAGCCGCCCGAGCCGGGCATGACCCGCACGGAGGTCACGTACCCGCTGGTCGAGCTGCTGCTGCCGGAGCTGGAGGAGTTCCTCGTCTACGTCTGGCGCCGCCAGCTGGCGGCGGCCACCGGCCGGGTGGTGCAGGTCGCCGACGACGAGGAGATGGTCGACCGGCGCCTCGCGGTGGGCTTCGCGGACCTGGTGGGCTTCACCCGGCTGACGCGGCGGCTGGAGGAGGAGGAACTCGGCGAGCTCGTCGAGGCCTTCGAGACGACGGCGGCCGACCTGGTGGCCGCGCACGGCGGCCGGCTGATCAAGACGCTGGGCGACGAGGTGCTGTACTGCGCCGACGACGCGGCGACCGCGGCCGAGATCGCGCTGCGGCTGATCGAGACCATGGAGGCGGACCCGCAGATGCCGGAGCTGCGCGTCGGCATCGCGTTCGGGACGGTGACGACCCGGATGGGCGACGTCTTCGGGACCACGGTGAACCTGGCCAGCCGGCTGACCTCCATAGCCCCGAAGGACGCGGTGCTGGTCGACGGCGCCATGGCCGAGGAGCTCAGCCGGACGGGCGCCGCGCCGAAGTCCGAGAAGGACGCCGAGAACGAGGAGGGCGGCGGCACGTACCGCTTCGCGCTCCAGCCGATGTGGCAGCGGCCGGTGCGCGGCCTGGGAGTCGTCGAGCCCTGGTCGCTGACGCGGAGGACACCTAAGATCCCCGGGTAACGATCGTTAACCGGGAGGGTGGCAGCATGTCTGAGCAGCGCTTCGGAGAGTTCGTGGCGGTGCGGCGGCACGGCGACGGCGACGTGGTCGCCGAGCTCGTACTGGACCGGCCGAAGGCGATGAACGCCGTCTCCACCGAGATGGCGCGCTCGATCTCCGCCGCGTGCGACGCGCTCGCCGCGGACCCCGGCGTACGGGTCGTCGTCCTGACCTCCACCCACGAGCGCGCGTTCTGCGTCGGCGCGGACCTCAAGGAGCGCAACTCCTTCTCGGACGCCGAGCTGGTGCGCCAGCGGCCCACCACCCGGGGGGCCTACGGGGGCGTGCTGGAGCTGCCGATGCCGACCGTCGCGGCGGTCCACGGCTTCGCGCTGGGCGGCGGCTTCGAGCTGGCGCTGGCCTGCGACGTGATCGTGGCCGACGAGACGGCCGTGGTCGGCCTGCCCGAGGTGTCGGTCGGCGTGATCCCGGGCGGCGGCGGTACGCAGCTGCTGCCGCGGCGCGTCGGTGCGGCACGGGCGGCCGAGCTCATCTTCACCGCCCGCCGGGTGGAGGCGGCCGAGGCGCTGTCCCTGGGCCTGGTCGACGAGGTCGCCGCGGCGGGCGGGGACCGGGAGCGGGCCCTGGAGCTGGCCCTGACGATGGCGGCGAACTCGCCCGTCGGGCTGCGCGCCGCCAAGCGGGCGCTGCGGCTGGGGCACGGGATGGACCTGGCGGCGGGGCTGGAGATCGAGGACGCGGCCTGGCGGACGGTGGCCTTCTCCGGGGACCGGGCGGAGGGCGTGGCGGCCTTCAACGAGAAGCGCAAGCCGAACTGGCCCGGGCAGTAGGAGCGGGCCGCCGGGGTGGCGGCCGGTCACCCCAAACACGCCCAACCATCACCTAATCGGATAAAACTCCCTAGTCTGGGGTGATGGGAGTTGACGGGCGGCTGCGGGCCGTCGTGGCACTCGCGCAGGCCATGGCGGCGGCCGGCACGCCGCGGGACAGCGTCCGGGCGGCCGCGCGCGGGGCCAGGCTGGCGATGGACGGCTCGTTCGCCGCGATCTCGGCCTGGGAGCGTGAGCGCGGGCTGCTGCGGGTCCTGGTGAACGAGGGCGAGCGGCGGGCCGGGGAGGAGGAGTTCCCCGAGGACGAGTCCTACCCCGTGCACGACTTCCCCGAGATCACCGAGTTCCTGCACGAGCGCTGGGTGGGCGGCGGCGGCCCGCACGCCTGGGTCGAGAGCGCCGTCGGCGACCGCCCCGGGCGGCGCGGGGACGCCCTGCGACGGCGCGGGCGCGGCACGTGCGTGGTCGCGCCGGTCGTGCTCAGCGGGCGGGCCTGGGGCGAGCTGTACGTGGCCCGGGACGAGGGGCTGCCGGACTTCGACGAGGGCGACGCGGAGTTCGCCGCGGTGCTGGCGGCGGTGGTGGCGGCCGGGCTCGCGCAGAACGAACGCCTGGAGGAGGCCCGGCGCCTGGCCTTCACGGACCCGCTGACCGGCCTGGCCAACCGCCGGGCCGTGGACATGCGGCTGGACGAGGCGCTGGAGGAGCACCGCCGCACCGGGACGGTGGTCAGCCTCGTGGTGTGCGACCTGAACGGCCTCAAGCGGGTCAACGACACCCTGGGCCACGCGACGGGCGACCGCCTGCTGGAGCGCTTCGGATCGGTGCTGAGCCTGTGCGGGGCGATGCTCCCGGGGGCGCTGGTGGCGCGGCTGGGCGGGGACGAGTTCTGCCTGGTCAGCGCGGGCCCGTCGGCGGACGAGGTGGTCCGGGTCACCGGCGAGGTGTGCGTACGGGCCGCCGAACTGGAGCTGGGCGAGGGCGTGGCGTGCGGGGTCGCCTCCACGGGGGACCCGATCGGGCCGGTGAAGTCCTCGCGGCGCCTCTTCCGCCTCGCGGACGCGGCCCAGTACAAGGCGAAGGCGGCCCGGTCGAAGGAACCGGTGGTAGCCGGCCGCGACACGGCGGTGGTCCGCCTGGCCGACGCCGCAGCCGCCCGCGAGGGCAAGGGCGAGCGCCGGCGGTTCCGGGGGCGGCAGTAGGGGCCGCGCGGGCGCGCCATCTCCCCCGCGAGGGGGTGGGGCGGGTCGGCGGCTGCCCACCCGCCTCCCGGGGTGCGGGTGGGTGCGTACGTGGCACCGCGCCGCGGTGGGGTGACCTGTGGGCGGGGTGGGTCCCGGGCGGTGTCCGGCCTCGCCGGGTCGGGGTATGGGGAGCGCGGGGCGTCACGGCGGGGGCGTGCCGTCGGTGTCCGAGTGCGGCGGGGGTCTGGTTCCGGGGCGGGGGGCGGCAGGGGCGGTAGCCCCTCGGGCGGTCTCAGGGAGGGTTGGGGGCTTCCCGTCAGTCCCATCGTCCTTCCGGTTCGTGCCGGCCTGTCAAGGGCGCTCCCTGCGGTCGCGTCGCTACGCGATCGCCTTCGGCGACCCTTGACCGACCGACCCGAACCGGAAAGCCGAAAGACTGCCGGGAAACCCCCAAAGAAACGGCACGGTCCAGAGGAACAGGGACGGGCCTCTCAGCGATGAGGCGGCAGGGCCGGGCCCGGCCCGCCTGCCATCCGGGCCCGTCCAGCCCTCGCCCAGGGCCAGGGGCGCCGCTACCTGCACCAAAAGTCGATCAGAGCCCGCTACGGAGCACCCAAGCGCGACAGATCGCTACGCGCTCCTCATCTCTCAGCGTCCGGCGACCGCCCTGGGCTGCTACCTACACCAAAAGTCGATCAGAGCAGGCCAGGGATCCGACAGGCGCAACAGATCGCTACGCGCTCCTCTCCTCTCGGCGTCCGGCGGTCCGTCATGGGCTGGTCGCAGGCCGTACGGAAGACCTGCGCGCGCTGTATGTCCTTTGTGCTGGGGTGTGTTGGAGTCGGATAGCCCTTCTGGGCCCAAGGAGGCCGCCGGACGCCGAGACGAGAGGGATACGTAGCGGTCTGATGCGCATGTCGGGTCCCTGCGCTGCTCTGATCGACTTTTGGTGCAGGTATCGGCCCAAGGCGGTCGTCGGGCGCTCAAATCCGAGGAGCGCGTAGCGATCTGACGCGCCCTTCGGCTTCCTGGGCTGATCTGGTCGGCCTCTGGTGCGGGTATCAGCCACAGGCGGTCGCCGGACGCTGAGACGGGGGGAGCGCGTAGCGATCTGCTGCGGGTGGCCGGGCTCTTGGCCCGGCGGCATGGGTACGGGGCCCGGATGCCCGGCGGGCCGGGGCCCGGCCCCTCGCTCGTCGCTGACGGGCCCGTCCCTCTGTCCTCTGCCCGGTGACCGTTTCTTTGGGGGTTTCCCGGCAGTCTTTCGGCTTTCCGGTTCGTGCCGGTCGGTCAAGGGTGGCCGAAGGCCATCGCGTAGCGACGCGACGAAGGAGCGCCCTTGAGGGACCGGTGCGAACCGGAAGGACGATGGACTGACGGGAAGCCCCCTACCTGCTCTGATCCGGTCCAGGGGGATACCGCCCACCCCCGCCCCCCGCCCCGCAACCGGAACCCTGCCGCACTCGGACACCGACGGCACGCCCCCGCCGCCACGCCCCGCGCTCCCCGTACCCCGACCCGGCAAGGCCGGACACCGCCCGAGCCCCACCCCGCCCGCAGGCCCCCCACCGCGGCACGGTGCCACGTACGCACCCACCCGCACCCCGGGAGGCGGGTGGGCAGCCGCCGACCCGCCCCCACCCCCTCGCGGGGGAGATGGCCCGCCCGCGCCCCGGACCGCGTGACACCGACCCGTCGCAAAATGGAGGGGTGACATGAAGGGATTCAGTCCGTAGGGTGCTGAATATGGATATGCACACTGTCGTGGTGGGGACGTCCGGGACCACCGCCGAGGACGTCATCGCCGTCGCCCGCGGCAACGCGCGGATCGAGCTGTCCGCCGAGGCGCTGGAAGCGCTCGGCCGCGCTCGCGAGATCGTCGACGCGCTCGCCGCCAAGCCCGAGCCCGTCTACGGGGTCTCCACCGGCTTCGGGGCGCTCGCCTCCCGGCACATCAGCCCCGAGCTGCGCGCGCAGCTCCAGCGCAACATCGTCCGTTCGCACGCCGCCGGCATGGGCCCGCGCGTGGAGCGGGAAGTCGTCCGCGCCCTGATGTTCCTGCGTCTGAAGACGGTGGCCTCCGGGCACACCGGCGTGCGGCCCTCGGTCGCCCAGACCATGGCCGACCTGCTGAACGCCGGGATCACCCCGGTCGTCCACGAGTACGGCTCCCTCGGCTGCTCGGGCGACCTCGCGCCGCTCTCCCACTGCGCCCTCGCGCTCATGGGCGAGGGTGACGCCGAGGGCCCCGACGGCACCGTCCGCCCGGCCGGCGAGCTGCTCGCGGAGCACGGCATCGAGCCCGTCGAGCTCCGGGAGAAGGAGGGCCTCGCCCTCCTGAACGGCACCGACGGCATGCTCGGCATGCTGGTGATGGCCCTCGCCGACCTCGACACCCTGTACAAGTCCGCCGACATCACCGCCGCGCTGACGCTGGAGGCGCTGCTCGGCACCGAGAAGGTGCTCGCGCCGGAGCTGCACGCCATCCGTCCGCACCCCGGCCAGGGCGCGTCCGCCGCCAACATGGCCGCCGTGCTGAAGGGTTCCGGGCTCACCGGGCACTTCCAGGAGGAGTCCGCCCCGCGCGTGCAGGACGCCTACTCCGTGCGCTGCGCCCCGCAGGTCGCCGGTGCGGGCCGGGACACGATGGCGCACGCCGCCCTCGTGGCCTCCCGCGAGCTGGCCGCGGCCGTCGACAACCCGGTGGTGCTGCCCGACGGCCGGGTGGAGTCGAACGGCAACTTCCACGGCGCGCCCGTGGCGTACGTGCTGGACTTCCTGGCCATCGCCGCCGCGGACCTCGGCTCCATCTCCGAGCGCCGCACGGACCGCCTGCTCGACAAGAACCGCAGCCACGGCCTGCCGCCGTTCCTCGCGGACGACGCCGGCGTCGACTCCGGTCTGATGATCGCCCAGTACACGCAGGCCGCCCTGGTCAGCGAGATGAAGCGGCTCGCCGTGCCGGCCTCCGCCGACTCGATCCCGTCTTCCGCCATGCAGGAGGACCACGTCTCGATGGGCTGGTCGGCGGCGCGCAAGCTGCGTACCGCGGTCGACAACCTGACCCGGATCATCGCCGTCGAGCTGTACGCGGCCACCCGCGCCATCGAGCTGCGTCACGGGCTGACCCCGGCGCCGGCCAGCCAGGCCGCCATCGCGGCGACGCGTGCGGCGGGCGTCGAGGGTCCGGGCCCGGACCGCTTCCTCGCGCCGGACCTGGCCGCCGCCGACGCCTTCGTCCGCGCGGGCGGGCTCGTCGCGGCGGTGGAGCCGGTGACGGGTCCCCTCGCCTGACCCCGGTCGGCAGCGAGCGCGGCAGAAGGGCCGCACCCCGTCCGGGGTGCGGCCCTTCCGCCGTTCCTAGAGGCTGCGGGAGCGGCGTACGGAGAAGGTGACGAAGCCGGCGCCGAGGCCGAGGCAGAGGGTGCCGCCCAGGACGTACGGGGTGGTGTCGACGCTGCCGGTGTCGGCGAGCGAGAGGACGGTGATGCCGGCGGGCCGCTCCTCGGTGACGCCGGCGATGGTGCCGGTGCCCGTACTAGTGCCCGTACCGGTGGCGGCGCCGGTGTCGGCGTCGTCGTCCGTGCCGGAGTCCGTCCCGGAGTCCGAGACGGTTCCGGTGTTGGCGGCGGCGGGCGCGCCCTGGGTGCCCGCGGACGTGCCGGGGGCGGTGGCGTTCGCCGACGGGACGAACCAGAGGGCGGCGAGGAGGGTGGTGGCCCCGAGGGCGGTGAGCAGAGGTCGACGTGCGGACACGGTGCGATCCCCCTTGCGGAAGCAGCGAATTGGCCGTGTGCGCAGATGCTAGTGAAAGGGGCGGGTCGCGGGAAAGTCGAGGCTGTCGCGGGCTTACTCTCCGTCGTATGAACCCTTCTGATGAATCACGATACGTACGGCTTCGGGTGGATTTGGTGCTGGAGGTGACGGACTCCGACGCCCTCATCGGCGCGGCCCTCGCGCACATCAAGGCCGACGAGTTCATGCCGGATGAGGAGCGCGCGCACGCGGAGTCGGCGGTCATGGAGGACGAATCGGAGGCCCTGGCCTACCTCGTCGACCCCACCGACCTGGTCGCGGAGCTGACCGGAGTCGAGCTGGCACAGGCCTCCTGGAGCAGCGAACCGGTCGAATACGACCCCGAGTCCCTGGAGTGGGACCTCGACGAGGAAGATGGTGGTTTCGAAGAAGGGGCCGACAACGCCTGACCGTGGGGTTGCACACATTCGAACGGGATGTGGAACCGAACCGCGTCGTTAACGCGTTGTCAGGACGAGCGGGGGGCGTCGCCCCCTGCCCGGCCCGATCCCGGGATCGCAGCCCGGGGTTTCACGGCAACGATGGAGTGACGTGTGAGGACGTACAGCATGCGGCGGAGAAGGTCCCTGGTGGCCGTGTCCGCCGTGCTCGGTGGCGTACTGATGCTTTCGGCCTGCAATGACGGGGGCGGCGAAAAGTCTCAGGGCAGCTCGGACGCGGGCAAGTCGCAGGCGGAGGTCGACGCGGCGGCGGCAAAGGACGCCTCCAAGGCCCGAATAGCCATCACGCCCAAGGACGGCTCCACCAACGTCCCGCTGAACGACGGGACGAACGTCGCCGTCAGCGACGGCACGCTCACGAAGGTCGAGCTGAAGAGCTCCGACGGTGCGGCCATCACCGGCAAGATCGCCGCCGACGGCAAGAGCTGGAAGCCGGACTCCGCGCTGAAGCGCTCGACGAAGTACGCCCTCGCGGCGACCGCGAAGGACGAGGCCGGGCGCGAGGCGCACGAGAACGCCTCTTTCACCACGCTCTCCCCGGAGAACAGCTTCGTCGGCTCCTTCGTCCCGGAGGAGGGTGAGACGGTCGGCGTGGGCATGCCGGTGTCGATCACCTTCAACAAGCCGATCAAGGACCAGAAGGCCGTCCAGGCGGCCATCAGCGTCTCCTCCAGCAGCGGCCAGGAGGTCGTCGGCCACTGGTTCGGCAACCAGCGCCTGGACTTCCGTCCGGAGCAGTACTGGCAGGCGAACTCCACCGTCACCCTGAAGCTCGCCCTCCAGGGCGTGCAGGGCGCGCCCGGCATCGTCGGCGCGCAGAACAAGACCGTCACCTTCAAGATCGGCCGGAGCCAGGTCTCCACCGTCGACGTGAAGGCGAAGACGATGACGGTGACCCGTGACGGACAGGTCCTCAAGACCATCCCGATCTCGGCCGGTTCTCCCGAGAACCCCACCTACAACGGCCAGATGGTGATCTCCGAGAAGTTCAAGGAGACCCGGATGGACGGCTCGACCGTGGGCTTCACGAACAAGGAGGGCAAGGGCGAGTACGACATCAAGGACGTCCCGCACGCGATGCGGCTGTCCACGTCCGGCACCTTCATCCACGGCAACTACTGGGGTGCCGACTCGATCTTCGGCAAGGTCAACACCAGCCACGGCTGTGTCGGTCTGAACGACGCCAAGGGCGCCAACGACCCGAACCAGCCCGGCGCCTGGTTCTTCGACAACTCGCTCATCGGCGACGTGGTCACCGTGGTGAACTCCCCGGACAAGACCATCAAGCCGGACAACGGCCTCAACGGCTGGAACATGTCGTGGGCCGAGTGGAAGGCGGGCCCGTCGGCCTGACGCCACGGCAGCGGTACGAACGGACGGCGGGGACCCCGGAAGGGGTTCCCGCCGTCCGGCGTTTGCGGGGCCGGCCGTGAACCTCCCGCCCCCCGGAACCGACCGGTCCGGCGGGCGCGCGCCTACAGTCCTGCCATGACGAAGATCAACACGCTGTCCGTGCCGCCCACCGACGCCGAGGTCGATGCCTGGTGGGCCGTGCAGGTCGCCGCCCACGCGGCCGATGCCGCCGCCCTGCCCGCCGTACCCGCACCCTCGCGGACGGAGGCCGTCGGGCGGCTGCGGGTCCCTCCGTCGCGCGGCCGCTTCGTGCACTGGACGGCCGGGGACGGCGAGGGGCAGGCCGCCCTGCTGCTCTTCACCGAGCGGGGCAACACCCACACCGCCTTCCTCGACGAGCTGACCGTACGGCCCGACGCGCGCCGGCGCGGCGTGGGCACGGCCCTGTGGCAGCGGATCCGCCGAGAGCTCCTCGACCAGGGCCGCACCTCCGTCGCCACCGTCACCGACCTCGGCGGCCCCGGACAGGCCTTCGCGGAGTCCCTCGGCTTCGAGAACGTGCTCTCGATGGCCTGGTACGTACGGGAGCTCGGCGAGGACGGCCCGCCGCAGTTCCCCGCCACCCCCGGCTACGAGCTCCACGTCTGGCCGGGCCTGGTGCCCGACGACTGGGCCCCGGCCACCGCCGTCGCCCACGGCGCGATGGAGGACGCCCCGAGCGGGGACAGCGACGAGACCTTCCAGCCGTGGACCGTCGAGCGGGTGCACGGCGCGCAGCGGCTGGTCCTGGACCGGGGCGGGGAGATCGCCCTGGCCGCGGCGGTCACCCCGGCCGGGGAGGTGGCCGCGTACACGGTGCTGGTGCTGCCGGATCCGGCGGGCCCGCGCGCCCTCCAGTACGACACCGTGGTCGTCCCCGCCCACCGGGGCCACGGCCTGGGCCGCGCGGTCAAGCTCCGCATGGAGGCGTACGCGGCCGAGCGGCTGCCGGGGCTGCGGTGGATCGGGACGACGGTGGCCGACGAGAACGCCCCGATGCTGGCGGTGAACGCCTCCCTCGGCTACCGCCGCGAACGCGACGCGGGCCTCTTCCAGCTCAAGCTCTGACCGCGGTGGCCCGGGCGGGCGTCACTCCGCCGCGGCCACGCCGATCGGGCAGGAGACGCCCGTGCCGCCGATGCCGCAGTAGCCGCCGGGGTTCTTGTCGAGGTACTGCTGGTGGTACGGCTCCGCCGGCCAGAAGGGGCGGCCTTCGGCGGGGAGGACGGCGGTGGTGATGTCGCCGTGGCCCGAGGCCGTCAGGACGCGCTGGTAGGCCTCGCGGGAGGCCTCGGCGGCCGCCTGGTGGGCGGGGGAGTGGGTGTAGACGGCCGAGCGGTACTGGGTGCCGACGTCGTTGCCCTGGCGGAAGCCCTGGGTGGGGTCGTGGGACTCCCAGAAGAGCTTGAGGAGGGTGGCGTAGGACACCTGGGCCGGGTCGAAGACCACGCGGACGACCTCGGTGTGGCCGGTCTGGCCGGAGCACACCTCCTCGTACAGCGGGTTTTCGGTGAAGCCGCCCTGGTAGCCGGCCAGGGTGGTCCACACCCCGGGGGTCTGCCAGAACTTGCGCTCGGCGCCCCAGAAGCAGCCCAGGCCGAAGTCGGCGACTTCCAGGCCCTCGGGGTAGGGGCCGGACAGCGGGTTGCCGAGGACGGTGTGGCGCTCGGGCAGGGCGAACGGCGCTTCGGCGCGGCCCTTCAGGGCCTCCTCGCGGGTGGGGAGCTCGGGCGTGCGGCGGTACGAGAACATGGATTCCCTCCTTGTGGGAGGCACAACGGTCGGGGGGGGGGGGGGGGGGGGGGCGCCCCCCCCCCCCCCCCCCCCGACCGCCTGCGCCGCGTCCTACTCGTCCGGCGTGGTCACGTTCACCGCCCAGTCGCGGGCGTACAGGTAGCGCCGCTTCGGCTCCCCGGCGTACGTCCACGGCGCGGCCCCGATGTACCCGTCGACGTGCCGGAACTGCTCGACCGCCTCCGCGTCCCGGTCCTGCCAGAACAGCAGGTAGGCCAGCATGTGCCGCATGCGCGGGGTCCCGGGGTGGTCGTTGCCGGCGGCGGCCAGGTCCGCGAGCGCCGCGTCGGCCGCGGCGACGATCTCCGGCTCCTTGTAGTAGGTCTCCGGCAGGAGGTCGTCCTCGTACGTCTCCTGCTCGAAGTACGCCATCAGGGGGAGCAGGGTCAGCAGGTCGCCCGGCTTGCCGGCGGCCGCCGACTCGCGGGCGAAGGCCATGGCCAGCTCGTGCGAGCCCTGCCACTTGGCGCACCAGTACTGCAGGCCCGCGACGTGCGACCACAGCACCCGCGGGGCGCGTTCGGTGATGCGCGCCCACAGCTCCCGGTAGCGCTCGTGCGAGTAGCCCAGGCCCATGCCGATGGCCTGCTCGACCACGTACGGGGCGGGGTCGGCCGGGTCGGCCAGCTTCTGCGCCTCGTGGGCGTCGGCCTGGGCCTTGGTGAGGAGCTGGTGGAAGAGCCGGAACTGCTCCTGGGTGGTGCGGCTGCCGGACTGGCTGCCGCGCACGTTCCAGGCGACCATCACGCTGGTGTCGGCGTTGACGAGGGCCGCGGTGGGGTCGCCGGGCCGGGCCGCGCGCCAGGCCAGCAGCCAGGCGTCGTCCTCGGCGGCGGCCTCGGCCAGCGGGCGCACCCGCTCCAGCCGCTCCTGCCAGTCCTGTCCGGCGGCCTCGACGTAGGCGGCGGCGGCCTCCCAGTCGCCCGAGCGGACGGCCTCCAGGACGGCGAGGCGCCCGGCCGGGACCGGCGCCGGGTTCTCGGTGTCGAGGTCGGCCTCGGCGACGAAGCCGAGGGCGACGACCTCGGCCGCCTTGCGGGCCGCGGTGTCGGCCTCGACGGCGTCCGTCTGCGCGTTCAGGGTGCCGATCTCGGCCTCCAGGCGCTTGGCCTTGCGGATGAGGTACATCCCGCGCAGGACCCAGCAGGCGACGGCCAGGACCAGGATGCCGATGACGGCGAGTACGGCGGTCACGGGGCGAGCACCAGCTTCCTCAGGAGTTCGGTGTCGGGCAGGTCGGCGACGGCCGCGTCCAGGGCGGGGCCGAGCTCGTCCTCGAAACCGGGTACGGGGTAGGACAGGGCGGCCGAGTCCGACCAGGACAGCTCCCAGCGGGCGGCGCCGCGGGCCAGCAGCTCGACGGTGACGAGCTGGCCGAGGGCCCGCCGGACGACCGGGCGGGCGAACTCGCGGGCGGTGCGGCCGGTCGCGGCCCCGGCCTCCTCGGACTTCGGGAAGCGGTCGGCGATCCGCCAGCGCACCGCCGGGTCGGCGTCGATCGCGTCGAGCACGTCGCCCAGGCCCGGGCCCGCGCCCTCGGCGGTGAGGGCCTCGCGGATGTCCTCCGCGCCCCGGCCGACGTAGGTGGTCATCGACCGGTGGACGAGCTCGTCCCAGTCCACGCGGGTGAGCGCGAGCGCCTCCGGCGTGAGGACGACCTGCTCCAGCGCGGCCAGCGCCTCCTGCGGGGAGGCGAGCAGCTCCAGGGCCGGGCGGGCGCTCTGCCCGGCGCGGCCGTCGTCCGGCAGGGCCTCGATGCGGGCCACGCGCTCGGCGAGCGCCGGGTGGGAGTCGTACGGGGAGGCGGGCTCGGTGGACAGCTCGCGGCGCAGGCCCTCCAGCTCGTCGGAGCGGGCGTCGAGCAGCTGCCGGAGTCCGCCGAAGACCTGGCCGGGGCGCGGCAGCAGGCCGGCGCCGACGCCGAGGGTGGCGTAGGAGCTCATGTAGAAGCCGTGCGCCGAGTCGAGGGCGTTCAGCTCGCGCAGCGCGGAGGCGGCGGAGTCGCGGCCGGCGACGCGGACGGAGGCCAGGTCGGCGGCCAGCTCCTGGCGGCGCGAGGAGGACAGGGTGGCCCGCATGTAGAAGTGGGCGTACCCGGTGTAGATCTTCGCCATCGCGCGGTACGAGAAGCCCGCGCCGTCGGTGTCGATCTCCTTGGCCTTCTTGCCCTTGGCGATCCGCTTCTCGGCGCGCTTCTCCTGCTTGGCGCGCTCCTTGGCCTCGGTGTTGTCCGCGCGGTCGTGGAAGTGCTGGATGGTGCGCACGAGCTGGGCGCGGCCGCGGGCGATCAGCGGGGTGAGGCGGGTGTCGAAGTTGGCGTAGTGGCCCATCTCGTGGGCGAGGACCGCGCGCAGCTGCATCTCGTCCAGGCCCGTCATCAGGGGCAGGCCCAGGTAGAGGCGGCGGGTGCCGGCCACCAGTCCGAGCATCCGGGAGTCCTCGGAGACGGCCGCGTTGACCTCGTCGATCAGCAGGATCTCGTCGGGGGCGCGGGTGCCGACCTCGTCGGCGACCTCGCGCACGGCCCGCCACAGGGCGGGCTCCTGCGCCTCGGTGACGCGGACGCCGGGCATGGGCTCGGCCTTGGGGGTGCGGAGCATGAACATGCCGCGGATGATCGGTATGGCGAGGACCACCGTACCTATGACGACCTTGCCGCCCATGGCGCCGTTGAGCCAGGACACGGCGGCCCAGTCGGCGAGCCCGAGGAGGGCGAGCAGGAAGACGCTGAGCAGGTAGAAGCCTGCGAGCAGGACGAGGGCGCGCAGAGCGCGCAGCGAAGCGCCCATATGGAAGGGGTCCCCCCGAGGGATGGTGCGGCTTTTGACGCGCACATGGTGCAATGTTTACGCGCACCTTACGACCCGGCACCGACAGGCCGGGAGCGGGGGTACCGAAATCCTCAGCGGGGGGCGGGGCGGAGCGGCACGCGCCGCACGCACCCCTCCGCCGCCCGGCCGCGGGTCAGTGCGGCAGCGTCGCCGGGGAACCGCCGTTGGCCTCGTACCCGGCCACCGCCATCGCCCGCGCCACCGCGTACGCGGCCGCCGGCTCCTCCGAGGCCGACCAGGGCAGGGCGCCCACGTACCCGTCGACGTGCCGGACCTGCTCCATGGCCTCCGCCCAGCGGCCCGCGCCCACCAGGAACCACAGCAGCAGGTGCCGTACGTGCGCCAGCATCGGATCGTCCGCCCGCGCCTGGTGCACCGCGTACAGGGCCCCCTCCAGCGCCCGCGAGACGACCGCGGTCTTCCCGAAGTCGCTCACCAGGACCGTGTCCGGCATGTTCTCGTACACCGAGAACAGCGGCAGCGCCGCCAGCAGCGAGCCCTGCGGGGCCCGGGCCGCGGCGGCGTGCGCGAAGGCGTCGGCCTTCTCGCGGGAACCGTGCCACTTCTCGCACCAGTAGTGCAGGGCGGCCAGGTGCGCGCCCATGTGCGCCGGCGCCACGTCGATCACCCGGGCCCACAGCGCGTCGAACTCCGCCTCCGCATACCCGAGCCCCCGCGCGACCGCGAGCTCCGTGATCACCGGGACCGGGTCGCCGGGCGCCAGCAGCGACGCCTTGCGGCAGGCGTCGCGGGCCTCCTCCAGGATGATCCGGTGGTCCTGCGAGCCCACCCCGCCCGAGGACCGCCAGGCCTGCTGCACCAGCAGCTCCGCGTGCACCTGCGCACCCCCCGCGTCCTTCTCCGCCTCCAGCCGCCAGGCCTTCAGCCACTGCGCGCCGGCCCCCGGCCGCTGCGCCAGGTCCAGGGCCGCCGCGCCGCCGAAGGCCTGCACGCGCTGCCAGCGCCGTTCGCCGTCCTTCGGGGTGCCGGCGAGCAGCGCGGACGCGGCCCGCCAGTGGCCGGTGCGCTGGACGTTCTCCAGGGCCTCCATCAAGTCGTGGTCGGGCCCCGGCACCCGGACGTCCAGCTCCTCCTCGCGCGCGAACCCGTAGTCCGCGGGGTCGGCGGCGTCCGGGCTGCCCGGCGCGACCAGCGTCAGGCCACCGCCCCTGCCCCGCCGGAACGAGAAGAACACGGCCAAGGCCACGGCCAGCCCCATCAGGACCCAGATAATCTGCATACCGCCAAGCGAACCAGACCCGGCCGCCGAATGGCGAACGGCCCGCTCCGCCCGCCCGCTCCGCCCGCAGGTCAGCGCACGGTCGGGCCAGGAGAGGACCGGGGCGCTGACGGGGCATAGCATCTGCCTCATGAGCGACGACAGCCACGAGCACCAGAGCTTCGAGACCCGCGCGATCCACGCGGGCAACACGGCGGACCCGCAGACCGGCGCGGTCGTACCGCCCATCTACCAGGTGTCCACCTACAAGCAGGACGGCGTGGGCGGCCTGCGCGGCGGATACGAGTACAGCCGCAGCGCCAATCCGACCCGTACCGCGCTGGAGGAGAACCTCGCGGCGCTGGAGGGCGGCCGCCGCGGCCTCGCCTTCGCGTCCGGGCTCGCCGCCGAGGACTGCCTGCTGCGCACGCTGCTCTCCCCGGGCGACCACGTGGTCATCCCCAACGACGCGTACGGCGGCACGTTCCGCCTCTTCGCGAAGGTCGTCTCCCGCTGGGGCGTGGAGTGGTCGGTGGCCGACACCTCCGACGCGGACTCGGTGCGCGCCGCCCTCACCCCGAAGACCAAGGTCATCTGGGTCGAGACCCCCTCGAACCCGCTGCTGGGCATCACCGACATCGCGATGATCTCCCAGATCGCCCGCGAGGCCGGCGCGAAGCTCGTCGTCGACAACACCTTCGCCTCCCCCTACCTCCAGCAGCCGCTGGCGCTCGGCGCCGACGTGGTCGTGCACTCCCTGACCAAGTACATGGGCGGCCACTCCGACGTCGTCGGCGGCGCCCTGGTCACGGCCGACGAGGCCCTCGGCGAGGAGCTGGCCTACCACCAGAACGCGATGGGCGCGGTCGCCGGGCCCTTCGACTCCTGGATCGTGCTGCGCGGCATCAAGACGCTGGCCGTGCGCATGGACCGGCACGCCGAGAACGCGGCGAAGGTCGTGGAGGCGCTCCAGCGCCACCCGAAGGTCACCAAGGTCCTCTACCCGGGCCTGCCCGAGCACCCGGGCCACGAGATCGCCGCCAAGCAGATGCGCAACTTCGGCGGCATGGTCTCCTTCCAGGTCGCCGGCGGCGAGGAGGAGGCCGTCGCGGTCTGCGCCCGCACCAAGATCTTCACCCTGGCCGAGTCCCTCGGCGGCGTCGAGTCCCTCATCGAGCACCCGGGCCGGATGACCCACGCCTCGGTGGCCGGCTCGGCCCTGGAGGTCCCCGCGGACCTGATCCGCGTCTCCGTCGGCATCGAGAACGCCGACGACCTCGTCGCGGACCTGGTCCAGGCCCTGGGCTAGGACGTACGCACCCCCCTGGAGGGCTACCAGCCCTCCAGGGGCGGCGACACCCCGCTCGGCGGCACCACCCACGGGCGGGTCAGCGCCGCCCACACCGTGAACGCCACCGCCGCCGCCCACAGCAGCGCCCAGCCGAACCGGCGCAGGGCCCGCCGACGGCGCAGCAGCCGCCTGCCGTGCGCCCGCGCCGCCGCCGCGAGGCCGGCCGGGACCGCCGGGTGCGGGCCGTCGAGCAGCTGCCTGACCTGCGTCTCCTTGCGGTCCAGGGGGCTCATGCCGCCTCCGTCGCAGCGTGCGAGCGCAGGATCGCCACCGCCCGGTTGCAGACCGCCTCGACCCGTTCCGGCGGCAGCCCCAGCTGCGCGGCCGTGACCTCCTCGGCGACGCCCTCGTAGATCCGCATCACCAGCACCAGCCGCTCCAGCGGGCCCAGCGGGGCGAGGACCCCGCCGCCCGCCGGCAGCCGGCGGGCGGCGCGGGCGTACGCGGAGCACAGTTCGGCGCGGGTGTGGTCGTACGGGTCGTCGTCGCGCAGCCGCGCCCAGTGCGCGTACGTACGGGCCAGCGCGCCCGCGAGGATCCGCCGGGCGGCTGGGGCCGCGTCCGGGGGCTCGGCCGTCAGCAGCGCGGCGACGTGCAGCAGCCGCCCCGCCGCGCCCGCGACGAAGGCCTCGAACTCCGCATCACGCCCCGAACGCCGGTCCACAGCACACATGGTGGGGCCGGTGCCACCACCCCGGTCAAGGGGTCGGACACGGCCGGATCCGGCGCGTCGGCGTCCGCCGGGTCAGGAGGCCGGGCCGCCCTCGGACACAGCGGCCATCAGCTCCGACAGCGAGCCGTTGAAACGGGTCAGCAGCGTGGTGAACACCTCGCGCTCCTCCTCCGCCCAGCCCTCCGTCACCCGGGCCATCAGCTCGCGCCGCGAGGAGCGGACCTCCTCCAGGCGGGCCAGCCCGCGCGGGGACAGCGCGAGCACCACCGCCCGCCCGTCCTCGGGGTGCGAGGTCCGCTTGACCAGGCCGCTGTCGACGAGCGGGGCGACCTGGCGGGTCACGGTGGAGGAGTCGATGCCCATCCCGCCCGCGAGCGCCTTCACCCCCATCGGGCCCTCCAGGTCGAGCCGGTTGAGCAGCAGGTACGCGGCCCGGTCCATCGAGTTGCGGGCCTGGCCGACACCGCCCAGGCGGGTCTGCTCGGCACGGCGGGCGAAGACGGCCACCTGGTGCTGGAGCGCGTCGAGGAGTCCGGCTCCGGCGGGCGCTTCGGCCGCCGTGGGCAGGTCGGAACTGGCCGGGATCGAGGGCATGGCCGTGGGCTCTCTTCGCATGGGGCCGACAGGGATGGGGGACAGAGTACGCGGCCGTGCGGCGCCTCGTACGCCGCGTTTGACAACTGATACGCCCCGTCGCGGAGACCGCCGCAGGAGTGTCCCGCATGGCGAGATTTCGCCGGTTGTGTGCCCCTTGTGCGCCCCTTGCCAGGGCCCCGCACGGCCCCGGCGCCCCGGCCGACCCGCCCCGGCGCACCCCGCCCGGCCCCCTGACCGGCGCCGTCCGTCCCTGAGCCGGGGCCCCCGAGGGCTGCGAGACTGGCCGCATGAACTACCGCGTGCCCGTGCCCGTTCCGCAGGTCATCCTCGACGACGTCCGGGGAGCCCAGAAGATGCTGTCGGGCGTGTCCCGGGTGACGCCGATGGAGGGCAGCCGCCACCTGTCGGCCCTCACGGGCGCCCCCGTCCACTTCAAGTGCGAGAACCTCCAGCGCACGGGCTCCTTCAAGCTCCGCGGGGCGTACGTGCGCATCGCCGGCCTGCGCCCCGAACAGCGCGCCGCCGGGGTCGTCGCCGCCAGCGCCGGCAACCACGCCCAGGGCGTGGCCCTGGCCTCCTCCCTGCTCGGCGTCCGCTCCACCGTGTTCATGCCGGTCGGGGCCCCGCTGCCGAAGGTGGCCGCCACCCGGGAGTACGGCGCCGAGGTGCGCCTGCACGGCCAGGTCGTCGACGAGACCCTCGCCGCCGCCCAGGAGTACGCCGACCGCACCGGGGCGGTGTTCATCCACCCCTTCGACCACCGCGACATCATCGCCGGCCAGGGCACGGTGGGCCTGGAGATCCTGGAGCAGTGCCCCGAGGTGCGCACCATCCTCGTCGGCATCGGCGGCGGCGGGCTCGCCGCCGGCGTCGCGGTCGCGGTCAAGGCGCTGCGCCCCGACGTCAAGGTGATCGGGGTGCAGGCGGCGGGCGCCGCCGCGTACCCGCCCTCGCTGCGGGTCGGGCACCCCGTGTCGATCGAGAACCCGAACACGATGGCGGACGGCATCAAGGTCGGCCGCCCCGGGGACGTCCCCTTCGCGATCATCGGGGAGCTGCTGGACGACGTGCGGACCGTGTCCGAGGACGCCCTGTCCAGCGCCCTGCTGCTCTGCCTGGAGCGGGCCAAGCTGGTCGTGGAGCCGGCCGGGTGCAGCACGGTGGCGGCCCTGCTGAGCGAGCCGGAGCTGTACGGGAACGGCCCGGTGGTCGCCGTGCTGTCGGGCGGCAACGTCGACCCGCTGCTGCTCCAGCGGATCCTGCGGCACGGCATGGCGGCGGCGGGCCGCTACCTGTCGCTGCGGCTGCGGGTCGCGGACCGGCCGGGCGCCCTGGCGGGGCTGCTGGCGGTGCTGTCGACGGTGGACGCCAACGTGCTGGACGTCAGCCACCTGCGCACCGATCCGCGGCTCGGGCTGACCGAGGTGGAGGTGGAGCTGCAGCTGGAGACGAAGGGGCCCGAGCACTGCGCGGAGGTCGCCCGCTCCCTGCACGCGGCGGGCTATCAGGTCATGGACTGACGCGGGGCCCGCGTGCCGCGCGTGACCGGTGGGGCTCGCCCTGCGCGAAAGCCGTGGCGGAACGCGATATGACGCGATACGGTGCCCGTGCACCGGGCGACGGCTGCCCGGCCCCCCTAGGCTTTGCCTAGGAATGTCCAGAATCTGCCGGCCCCATCGCTCAGGGAGTACCCCTATGCCAGGCGCCATATACGCCGAAGGACTCGTCAAGACCTTCGGCGACGTACGGGCACTGGACGGCGTGGACCTCGACGTCCCCGAAGGAACCGTCCTGGGCCTGCTCGGCCCGAACGGCGCGGGCAAGACCACGACCGTACGCGTCCTGACCACCCTCCTCCAGCCCGACAGCGGCCGCGCCGTCGTCGCCGGGATCGACGTGCTCAAGCACCCCAACGAGGTCCGCCGCTCCATCGGCCTCTCCGGCCAGTTCGCCGCCGTCGACGAATACCTCACCGGCCGCGAGAACCTCCAGATGGTCGGCCAGCTCTACCAGATGAACGCCAGGGCGGCGAAGACCCGGGCCGCCGAGCTCCTGGAACGCTTCAACCTCGCCGACGCCGCCGACCGCACCGCGAAGACCTACTCCGGCGGCATGCGCAGGCGCCTCGACCTCGCGGCCGCCCTCGTCGTCCGCCCGCCCGTGATGTTCATGGACGAACCCACCACCGGCCTCGACCCGCGCAACCGCCAGGCCCTGTGGGACGTCATCGAGGAACTCGTCGCCGGCGGCACCACCCTGCTGCTGACCACCCAGTACCTGGAGGAGGCCGACCGCCTCGCCCACGACATCTGCGTGGTCGACCACGGCAAGGTCATCGCCCGCGGCACCTCCGACGAGCTCAAGGCGCAGACCGGCGGCGAACGCGTCGAGGTCGTCGTCCACGACCGCGGCCACATGGCCACCGCCCGGGAGGTCCTCTCCGGCTTCGGCAAGGGCGAGACCACCGTCGAGGACCACACCCGCAAGCTCACCGTCCCGGTCGCGGGCGGCGCCCGCCTGCTCGCCGAGGTCATCCGCGAGCTGGACGCCCGGGGCATCGAGATCGACGACATCGGCCTGCGCCGTCCCACCCTCGACGACGTCTTCATCTCCCTCACCGGCCACGCGACCCAGCTGACCACCGAGGAGAACGGCACCCCCGGGCCCGCCCGCAGCCCCGAGGAGGCGGCAAAGTGACCATCACCTCCCCGAACCCCGACTCCGGCCTCGCAGCCCCCCGCCCCAGCGGCGGCATCACCCAGGGCGCCAGGGACTCCCTGGTCATCGCCCGCAGGAACCTGATCCGCCTGACCAGGATTCCGGAGATGGTCGTCTTCGGGCTGGTGCAGCCAATCATGTTCGTCGTGCTGTTCAGCTACGTCTTCGGCGGCTCGATGATGATTGGCGGCTCGACCAGTGCCGCCGCCTACCGCGAGTTCCTGATGGCTGGCATCTTCGCCCAGACCGTCACCTTCGCCACCGCCGGCGCCGGCGCCGGCATCGCCGACGACATGCACAAGGGCTTGATCGACCGGTTCCGCTCCCTGCCCATGGCCCGCGGAGCGGTCCTCACCGGCCGTACCCTCGCCGACCTCGTGCAGACCGCGCTGACCATGGTGGTGCTCGCCGTCGTCGCCCTGCTCGTCGGCTGGCGCACCCACACCAGCCCCGGGGAGGTCCTCGCCGGCTTCGCCCTGCTGCTCCTGCTCGGCTACGCCTTCTCCTGGATCGGCGCCCTGATCGGCCTGTCGGTGCGCACCCCGGAGGCGGCCACCTCGGGCGGGCTGATCTGGCTCTTCCCCGTCACGTTCATCTCGAACGCCTTCGTCCCGACCGAGAACATGGCGAGCTGGCTTCAGCCGATCGCCGAATGGAACCCCTTCAGCGCGACCGTTCAAGCGGCCCGCGAGCTCTTCGGCAACCCCGGAGTGTCTCCGTCCGACGCCTGGCCGATGGCCCACCCGGTCTGGGCCTCGCTCCTCTGGTCAGCCCTGATCATCGTGGTCTTCCGGACCCTCGCCGTCCGCAAGTACCGCCGCGCGGCCAGCTGACCCGTCAGGGTTACAGCGGTCGGAATCGACAGTGCGCTCGATGGGCCGGGCGTAGCCTCCGCAACAGCAGTGAACCCCCGCGGCGTTGGGTCGTCGTGGGGGTTCAGGCCGTTGGTAGCGGCCTTCAGCGCCGTTGGTAGCGGCGTTCGCCAGTCGTGGAGGGACTGACATGGGTGAGGGTACAACTGCGCGCGCTCGTCGGCATGTGGCTGACGGGGTGGTTCGGATCGCGATCTATCTGCGCGTTTCCACGGCGCAGCAACTCGACGGGTACGGCCTGCACGCACAGGAGGCGCAGTGCCGAGCCTGGATCGGGCATGCGATGCGCGGTGTGGAGCACCGGATCGTCGATGTCCACGTAGACGGTGGCGTCTCGGGCAAGTCGCCCAAGCGTGACGGTCTGGACCGTCTCACCCGCGATGTGGTGGCCGACAGGATCGACCTCGTCGTACTCGCCTGTCTCGACCGCATCGGCCGCACGGTGAAGGACATCCACCGCTGGGTCTACGACATCACCGCCAAGGGCGTCCGTCTGGCCACCGGAGACGGCCGGATCGACAGTGAGGACGACAAGTTCGGCAGCCAGCTGTCCCTCCTCGCCCACCTGGCCGAGACGGAGCACGCCCTCATCATGGAGCGGACGAGGGGCGGCCGCATGCAGAAGGTCGCGGCGGGTGGCTGGCCCCTGGGCGAGCCGCCTTTCGGGGTCATGCTCGACCCGGACGGCAGCCCGGTGCTCAATCCGGCCGAGATCGAGCAGATCGAAGAGTTCGCAAGGTTCATGATCGACGCACCCGCGCCCGTGTCCCGGGAGGAGGCGGCTCGCCATCTCAACGCCCTCGGCTACCGCACGCGCCGGGGCAGGGAGTGGGAGGGAGGCAATCTCGTCGCCCGCGTCCTCAACGGTCTGAAGGGGTACGTCGAGTTCGTCTTCGCCGGCGAGAACGAGGACGGCGAGCAGATCAGCACCTCCTTCCGCATCGACGTTCCGAGGACTCTGCCCCGCGAGCGAGCCGAGGCCCTCCAGGCCGTCCTCGCCCGGAGTTCCCGTACCAAGGCCGAGCACGGCAAATACCTGCTGTCGAACCGCCTGATCAGTGTGTGCGGAGTGCATCGGACCGGAGCGGCCACTCCGGATCACGGTCGCTACTACCGGTGCATGGCGGGGAAGCAGGGCAACGCGGTCGGCGAGCGGCACGAGGACTGCTGGGAGATCCCGGTCGACGCGGTCGAAGCCGCGGTCCGCACCGAGGTCGAGGGCTTCCTGTCGGACAAGGAGGGGGTGCACGCGCTGATCGAGGAGAGTCTGGGATCCGGCCCGTACCGCGCGGAGACCTACCGCCACCGCCTGATCGAACTGGACGAGCTGATCGAGAAGGAGCGGGTCGGCGGCAAGCGCAAGGCGGCCCTCCTCCTGGCTTGCGTCGAGAACGGAGACAAGAGCGACGCCCAGCTCGTTGCGGAGGTGGAATCCGGGCTGAAGCAGCACGAGACCCGTCTCGTCACGGAACGCAAGAGGGTCGCCGAATGGCTGTGCGAGGTCGAGAGGGAGCAGGGGCGGGCGAAGGAGATCCTGACCGTCCTCGAAACCACCCCGGGCGCCCGTCTGGGCGATCTCACGTTCGAACAGCAGGTCGCCCTTCTCGATCTGCTCGACGTCCGGGTCCAGATCACCGGCAAAGGGGAGCCGCGGCACAAAGGGCTGACCGACCCGATCGCCGAGTGGCACCGTGAGACCGGTGTGCCCATCCCGAACGCGATCACCGACGAACAGTGGGCAGCGGTCGAGCCGATCCTCTCGGGCAACCGCCAGTGGAAGAACGTGCGCGGCGGGTTCGAGGTGATGCTCGACAAGCTGCGCACCGGGCGGGCCTGGAACGACTACAGCGGGTGCGAGGCCATCGAGGGCCGGAGTTACGGCGCTCTCTACCGACGCGTGACGCATTGGTTCGAGTCCGGGGAGTACCAGCGGGCCCTGGATGCCCTGGCGCCCTATGCGGGAGTTTCCGCGCCCCCCGCATACGTCCTGCCGCCGATGGAGGTCACCCGGGCGGACGTACGCGCGAGCCCCCGCCGGACCCGGTCCGGCGGGGGCTCGCGCACGGGTGTGCGTAGCGGGGTGATCAGCCGTTGAAGGGCTTGACGGCCAGGATCCTGACCGTGGCCTTCTTGCCGTTCGGCAGCTCGTACTGGGCGTCGTCGCCGACCTTCTTGCCGTTCACGCCGGCGCCCAGCGGGGACTGCGGCGAGTAGGTCTCGAAGTCGCTGGACGCGTACTCGCGGGAGGCCAGCAGGAACTCCAGGGTGTCGTCCTCGTCGCCGTCGAAGGCGATGGTGACGAGCGTGCCCGGCGCGACCACGCCCTCGGAGGCGGGGGCCGTGCCGACCTTGGCGTTCTCCAGGAGCTGCGTGAGCTGGCGCACGCGCAGCTCCTGCTTGCCCTGCTCCTCCTTGGCCGCGTGGTAGCCGCCGTTCTCGCGCAGGTCGCCCTCCTCGCGGGCAGCCGCGATCTTCATGGCGATCTCCGTGCGGGCGGGACCAGAGAGGTAGTCCAGCTCGGCCTTCAGCTGGTCGTACGCCGCCTGGGTCAGCCAGGTGACGCTCTCGCTCGTCTGGGTCACGGGTGCTCCTCGTCGGTACAGGGGACTACAAAGCCGCCAGCGGCGGGCGAAACCACGAGCCTAACAATTCGGGAAGAAAAGGGGGAGGACACCATGTGTATGAAGTGTGTCATTGGGTCCGGGGCGGACGCGCTTCCTCCCAGACGGTGCTGGTCCCGAAGTACGTGTCGTACAGCTCCTGCACCGCCAGCAGGCTCTCCGGGGGCAGCTCGCCGAGCCGGATCCGCTCCAGATGGCGGAAGTACTCGAACCGCTCCACGCCCGGGGTGATGACCACCAGCATCTCGGCGCTCTCCCCGGGCGCGGCGGCGAAGGCGTGCTGCTGGCCCGGCGGCACGACGACCAGGTCACCGGCCTCGGCGGTGACCACCTTGTCGCCGGCCAGCAGCTGGGCCGTTCCGTCGATCACGTAGAACATCTCGGCGGAGTCGCCGTGGTGGTGCGGCCGGGCGCCGTCGGCACCCTCGCCCAGGCTCACGCGCATGGTGGACAGGAAGCGGCCCGTGGTTGAGCTGTCGGCCAGCAGCCGCAGGGAGGAGTCCGTTCCGTAGTGGATCTCCTCCGCTCCGGCGGCGCGGACGACCACGGAGTCGTCGAAATCCGGGATGAACAGTGACATGGCGACTCCTGGGGCTGCTGGTGCACGGTGGGCGTGACATCCCAGTCGATACCCCGTCCGGGGCGGGCCGTGCACGCCCCGGACGGCCGTCTGTCAGCTGTCACATCGTCGGGCGCTCGAAGTCGGTCAGGACGCAGCCGTCGACCTGGGCCTTCCGGACCTGGGACCGCGCGGGCGCGCTGAAGGCGGGTTCGCAGTCCAGGCGCAGGAAGCCCAGCTTGTAGAGCTCCTTGCGGACGGCCGGGTTGTTGCTCTCCACGGCGACGTTCGTGCCGACCATCAGCTTGCTCTGGGTGAGGTTCCGCTGCTGCCCCACCTCGGCGAGCTGCGCCGCCTTCGACCTGGTCTGGAGGGTCTTCATGTCGGAGACGAGGTCCAGCCAGTTCAGGTTGTGCGCGCGCGTCGCACCGCCGAGCTTCCCGCAGACCGCCCGCTGCCTGACGCCCCAGGCGCTGCTGCCGTCGCGGCCGACGACCGGCAGGTAGTCGATCGACTGGATGTGTTCGTCGGTGACCGCCATCTCCGTGCAGTCGACCGCCTTCGGGCTGACGAGCTTGCGGAGCTCCTCGATGCTGCCCGCGCTCGCGAGGGCCGGGCCCTGCACGGGGCTGCCCTTGCCGTCCCGGGCGTTGACGAAGTCGGTCAGCACGCAGCCGTCGACCAGGGCCTTCTCCTTCTTGTAGCCCTCCGGCACGGTGAAGTCCGGGTTGCAGACCAGCACGCGCAGGTCGGACTTGGCGAGGGCCAGGGCGGTCGCGGTCTTCCGTGCGGAGACCGTGAAGGTCTTGGTGGAGAAGACCGGCTCGTAGAGGCCGGCGTCCCAGTAGCCCTCGTCCAGCCGCTTCGTGATGTGGTCCTTGTAGGCCTGCTGGTGGACCTTCATGTCCGAGACCATGGAAATGACGATCTCGTCCTGTTCCTTGGTGTCCGAGCAGATGCCGCGCTCGGTGACGGACCAGGCGCCGACGGGCGCGTACCCGGCGAGATCCACGCGGTCGGCCGGGCCGGTGCTCAGGTTCTCGCAGGAGGTGTACTTCTGTACGTACGCCTGCGCCTCGGCGAGCGTGGCCGGTGCGGCGGCGGTGGGGGAGGCGGAGGCCTGGGCGGAGGCTCCGGCGGTCGCGGTCGGGCTCGCGGAGGGGCTCGCTGCGGGCGGGCCCGCCTTGGCGGGGTCCTCGCAGGCGGTGGCGAGGGTGGTGAGCGCCGCGAGGGTGGCGGTCGCGGCGAATATCCGCTGGAGGCGCATGGAAGTCTTCCGTCGGGCTGGACAGGGCGCGGGGGTGGCATGTCCATGCTAGGCGGGGGTGATCGCCCTGATCAGACGGCGCGCCGGGCGCCCCGGGCTCCGGGGTGTCAGCCCTTGCCGCCCGCCGGCTGGCAGCCGACCAGCTCCACCATCGTGGCGCGGCCCGTGGTCTTCAGGGTGACCATCTCGTCCACCCGCTTCGCGTTCTGCGCGAACGTGAAGTCCGCGCGGCCCACCTCGCCGTGCTGCTCGTCCTGCGAGCTCAGGGTGCACACGCCGGTGACCGAGGCCTCCTTGCGGACCTCCAGGTGCACCTTGATCTCGCTGTCGGAGACGATCTGGAACTTGATCACCTCGGCGCTGACGCTCTGCCCGCCGACGTAGTCCCAGCCGATCCAGCCGACCACGGCCAGCAGTCCGACGCCGAGGACCGAACCGACGATCTTCAGCTTCCGGTCCGCGCGCTCGTCCGCCGACCGGCCGTAGCGGCCCTCGGGGAGGCCTTCGCGCACCGCGCTCATGATCGATTCCTCTCGTCGGGGAGGGGTGGGGCACCCAGGAATTTTCCAACCCCCGATTCGGTCAATATAGAGGCTGACCGTCGCGCCGAATCACAGAGGATCCTGTCTTGACCGAGCAGCTTCGACTGATGGCCGTCCACGCCCACCCCGACGACGAGTCGAGCAAGGGCGCGGCCACCATGGCCAAGTACGTGTCCGAGGGAGTGCCGGTGCTCGTGGTCACCTGCACCGGCGGCGAGCGCGGCTCCGTGCTGAACCCCAAGCTCCAGGGCGACAAGTACATCGAGGAGAACATCCACGAGGTGCGCGCCAAGGAGATGGACGAGGCGCGCGAGATCCTCGGCGTCGGCCAGGAATGGCTCGGCTACGTCGACTCCGGCCTCCCCGAGGGCGACCCGCTGCCCCCGCTCCCCGAGGGCTGCTTCGCCCTCGCGGACGTGGAGGAGGCCGCCGGCGAGCTGGTGAAGAAGATCCGCGCCTTCAAGCCGCAGGTCATCACCACCTACGACGAGAACGGCGGCTACCCGCACCCCGACCACATCATGACCCACAAGATCACGATGGTGGCCTTCGACGGCGCGGCCGACACCGACAAGTTCCCCGAGGCCGAGTACGGGGCCGCGTACCAGCCGCAGAAGCTCTACTACAACCAGGGCTTCAACAAGCCGCGCACCGTCGCCCTCCACGAGGCCCTCCTCGCCCGCGGCCTGGAGTCCCCCTACGGCGAGTGGCTGGAGCGGTGGAAGGAGTTCGAGCGCAAGGAGCGGACCCTGACCACCCACGTCCCCTGCTCGGACTTCTTCGAGATCCGTGACAAGGCCCTCATCGCCCACGCCACGCAGATCGACCCGGACGGCGGCTGGTTCCGCGTTCCCATGGAGGTCCAGAAGGAGGTCTGGCCCACCGAGGAGTACGAGCTCGCCAAGTCCCTCGTCGACACCTCCCTCCCCGAGTCCGACCTCTTCGCGGGCATCCGGGAGAATGCGTAGTTATGAGCGCTACGCAGGCAGCAATCACCCAGTTCCTTCCGCTGGCCGCCGACACCTTCGACAAGAACAAGGTGACGCCCGGCCTCCTGGGCTTCGTCGTGTTCGCCGCACTCGCCCTCGGCGTGTGGGGCCTGATGAAGTCGATGAGCAAGCACATGGGCCGCGTCAATTTCGAGGAAGCCCCCGCCCAGGCCGCCCCCGCCCCGGCGGCGGCGGACGGTTCCAAGGCGTAGCCCCACCCCGCGACCCGGCGCGCGAGCGCCGTCCCGCCCGGCACGACCGGGGCGCGACGGCGCTCCCGCGCACGCCGCGACGCACCGTACGGGCCCCGCACCCTGGGTGCGGGGCCCGTACGGACCGGCGTGCGGGTGATCCGGGACGGCGGCTGCGCCGCACGACCGGTGCGCCCGGGGTTCCCGTACCGCCCGGCTAGGGCATCGGTACGCCCATGACCTCCCGCGCCCGGAGGTTCGGGACCAGGCCCAGGCGCCACGCCTGCCAGCCCTCCGCCGGGTCCACCCCGCGCGCCAGGACCACCCCGTAGGTCTCCAGGCAGTCCTCCAGCCGGCCGTCCCGCGACGGGTGCGGTGCCGCCGCCAGCCGGGCCAGCTCCGCCCGCGCCTCCTCCACCGCCGAATCGCCCGCGCCCGCGTACGGCAGCATCGTGCAGCGCAGGAACCGCGCCCAGTCCTCCCCGCGCCGGTCCCCGTACGACACGAACAGCCGCACCGCGTCCTCGCACAGCCCGACCGCCTGCGGCACCCGGCCGTTCCCCGCGTCGATCACCGCCAGCTCCACACAGGTCCACCCCTCCCCGTGCGCCAGCCCGATCCGCCGGAAGTCCGCCCGCGCGTCCACCAGCAGCTGCCGCGCGAAACCCGAGTTGCGCAGGTTCCCCGTCTGCGCCGCCCGCTGGTCCCGCGTCGCCCGCCCCGAGTGGTAGCGGGCGTGCGCCAGCCCGTACACGTCCCGCATCCGCGAGAACATCGTCCGGGCCCGCTCCAGCTCCCGCACCGCCCGGTCCCGCTCACCGTCCTCCTCCAGCGCCTGCCCCAGGTAGTACAGCGTCCAGGCCTCCCCGCGCGCGTCCTCCGCCAGCCGGTGCCGGGCCAGTGCGTCCCGAAGCCGCTCCAGCGCCACCTCCGGATCCCCGTCCACCACCCGGGCCCGCCCCAGCTGCGTCAGCGCCCACGCCTGCCCCCGGTCGTCCCGCGTCCGCCCGTACAGGTCCAGCGCCAGCCGCAGCTCCTCCTCGGCCCGCGCCACCTCGCCCGTCCGCAGGTACACCTGCCCCAGCTGGAAGTGCGCCCACGCCTCACCGTGCACGCTCTCGCTCTCCCGGTGCAGCTCCAGGGACCGCTCCAGCAGCGCCACCGCCTCGCCCAGCCGCGCCCGGTCCCGCTCCACCGCGCCGAGCGCGTGCAGCGCCCACGCCCGGTCGCCCGCCAGCTCCTCCGGCTCCTGGAGCACCAGTGCCTCCCGGATCCGCGCCGCCGCCTCCGGCAGGTTGCCCTGGTGGTGCAGCGTGATCCCGAGCGACACCAGCGCCATCCCCGCACCCGCCTCCTGCTGGGCCTCCCGGTACTGGTCCACCAGGGAGGTCAGCGTCGTGCGCGACTTGTCCAGCTCGCCCAGCTGGCGCGCCGCGATGCCCGTGCGCCACTGCACCGAACGGTTCAGCCGCCCCTGGTCCACCGCCCGCGTCAGCTCGTTGATCTCGCCGAGCCGGTACAGGTCCCCGCGCAGCAGGCAGAAGTCGCACAACGCCCCCAGCAGGTCCAGCACCGCCTGCTGGTCCACCCCCTCCGACTGCCGCAGCGCCGCCGTGATGAAGCTCGACTCGTCGTCCAGCCAGCGCAGCGCCGCGTCCAGGGAGGCGAAGCCGTGTCCGCCGACCGCACTCGATTTCAAAGCGGCGTTCGCCCGCGTCGACATCTTCCCGTCGACCATCCGGATCACCGAGTCCGCGAGCTGCGCGTAGTCCCGGATCAGCCGCTCGTGCGCGGCCGCCGCCTGCGCCCGGTCCTCGTCCGCCGCCAGCCGCGCCGCCGCGTACGCGCGCACCGCGTCGTGCATCCGGTACCGCTCCCCGCGTACGAGGTCCAGCAGGCCCGCGCGCGCCAGCTCGCCCAGCAGCCGCCCGGCCTCCACCCGGTCCGCACCGGCCAGCGCCGCCGCCGCGGCCGCCCCCAGCGAGGCCCGCCCCGCCAGCGTGAGGCGCCGCAACAGCCGCCGGCGCTCCTCCGGCAGCCGGGCGTACGCCAGCTCCAGGGCGTGCTCCAGCCCCCCGCCCCCACCACCGTCCGAGGCCCGCGCCGACCCCAGCGGAGCCAGCACCCGCAGCGCCAGCGGCAGCCCCGCCGCCAGCTCCAGCAGCCCGTCCAGCGCCGGCCCCTCCGGCGCGGCCTCGCCCGCCGCCCGCGCCCCGGCGCGCAGCACCTCGGCCGCCTCCTCCCGGGGGAGCCGCACCACCGGCAGCCGGTGCACCCACGCCCCCAGGTCCGCGGGCAGCTCCAGCGGCTCCCGGGCCGTGACCAGCACCAGGCCCTCCGAGCGCTCCGGCACCAGCGCCCGCACCTGCTCCGCGTCCACCACGTCGTCCAGCACCACCGTCACCGGGAACCCCTGGAGGTGCTGGTGGTACAGCTCCGTCAGCCGGCGCACCTGGGACTCCGCCGACGCCCCCTCGCGGAACAGCAGCTGCTCGCGCGGGGCCCCGAGCCGGTTCAGCAGGTGCAGCAGCGCCTCCCGCGTCGACAGCGGCGCCTCGCCCGCACCCGTGGCCCCGCCGCGCAGGTCCACCGCGCACGCCCCGCGGAACTGGTCCCGCAGCGCGTGCGCCGCCCGCAGCGCCAGCGCCGTACGGCCCGCCCCCGGCTCGCCGTGCAGCACCACGACCACCGGCCGGGTCTCCGTGCTGGCCCGGGCCGCCTGCACCCACTGCGCGATCCGGGTCAGCTCCGCGCGCCGCCCCGTGAACAGCGCGTCCGCGTCCGGGAGCTGCCCGAACGACTGCTCCAGCATGCTGCGCCGCCGGGCCTCCGCGCTGCGGTCGCCCCCGCGCACCTTCGGCGCCGCACCGGTGCCGTTGACCGGCTTCCCGATGCTCCCGTTGCTCCCGTTGGCGACGCGCCCGCGCACGGGACCCCGTACCGAGGCCGCCGCCACCGCCCGCTCCTGCTCCAGGAACGGGCGGATCCCGCGCACCTCCAGGGCCGTCAGCCACTGCAGCCGCAGCTGCTCCGGCCCGCCGGGCCGGCCCGCGGCCCCGGCCCGCCGGTTCGCCGCGGGCACGTGCAGGGCCGTCACCTTGGCCACCGTCGCCGCCGCCCCCGCGACGCCCACGACGATGCCCGCGCTGAACGCCGTCCCCGCGTCCACGCCGAAGGCCAGGTCCGCCCCCACGGCGGCGGCCGCGGCGACGCCCGTCACGAACAGCGAGGTCCCGGTGCTGCCCCGGCGGAAGGCGTCCCCGAGCGACTGCGCCCCGGCGGCGGCCTCGTCCAGCGCCGCGACGTACGCCGCGTACTCCTCGCCCGCTGCCGCCGCGATCCCGTCCAGCGCCTCCCGCCCGCGTGCGAGCAGCGCCTCGGGATCCCCCGCGCCCGCCCGCCGGACCTCCTCCTCGACGGCCCGGGCCAGCACCCGTTCGGCCTCGACACGATGGCTGTCCCGCATCGGCATCCTCCTCGGAGAGCTCCGGAAACGTGCGCCAAGTGTCCTGCGGGACAGTCCGGAGCGCGAGGAATCTGAGCTATTTCAGAGGGAGTTGGGGGCTCGACGGACATCCGCGTGCATATATGTACGCCCCGGGGCGGTCCGGGGCGGTCCGGCGGTCCGGCGGTCCGGGGCTCAGGAACCCAGCACCCGGTCCCGCCAGCGGACGAACAGCCCCTCCGCGTCCCCGGTGTAGGACCACGGCACCCGCGTCGCCCGGTTCTCCAGCAGCGCGAACACCGGTCCCGCGTCCGCCTCCATGCCCGCGTGCACCAGACCGTGCGCCAGGTGGTTCAGGTCCGCCACGTCCTGCGCGTACACCGCAGTCCGCCCCCCGATCCACTTCTCCAGCGCCTCCCGCAGGTCCCACTGCGCCCGCCCGCCGCTCCAGTGCGTGGCCAGCCCGACCGCCGAACGCCCCTGCTCCTGCTGCGCGTACCGGAACTGCTCCGCCCGCGCCACCTGCGGCAACACCACCAGCGGCGAGCCGACCGGCGCGTAGACGGCCGTGTCCCAGGCGAAGTTGTACGCCTCCCCGTGCGAACCGTGCCAGCGCGCCGACAGGTAGCGCAGCGCCTGGTGGTGGCCCTCCCGGTGGAACGGGTCCCGGGCCCGCAGCTCCCGCCACCAGTGCCCCAGGTGCGGATCACCGCCCTCGTACAGCCGGGCCAGCGCCACCAGCGACACGTACGGATGCGGGTCCTCGGGAGCCAGCCCGGCCGCCCGCAGGCAGAGCCCGGAGGCCCGCTCCAGAGCGTCGGGCGCCGGCAGTGCCCCGCCGCGCGCCACCGCGAACAGCCGCATCACCTCGGTCTCCGCGCGCAGCACCGCCGCGTCCGGGTCCGCGGGGTCCGACGCGGCCCACACGTCCACCGTGTGCCGGTCCGCCGCCGCGTCCGCCAGCAGCCGGATGCGGTGCGCCCGCCGGTCCCAGTCCCCGCGCGGATGCTGCGCGAGCAGGTCCCGGGCGCCCTCCCAGCGGCCCATCGCCATGTCCTGGCAGCCTTCTTCCAGGGCCCGGTCACCGAACGCCGGATCGTAGTCCGGGGCCCCGGACCGCCGGCGGCGCAGCCACGCTGACATGCGTACTCCTCGATAGGGGGCCGGTGCGTCAGAAGTCGCTGAGGACGCCGTCCCGGCGGCGCATCGCCCCGGCGGCACCGGCGGCCGCACCGGCGTCCCCGTACAGCTCGCCCCCGACGGCCATCCGGCCGGGATCCAGCGGCCGGGGGCTGAAGTACGGCAGGTCCCGCAGCCAGGCCGCGAACATCGGCACCAGCCCCAGGGCCAGCGCCCCCAGCCCGATGGCCAGCGCACTGCCCGTCAGCTCCGGCAGCGACACCACGAAGACCCAGCCCATGAACACCGCCCCGGCCAGCGGCCACAGCCCGCCGAAGACCAGGTTCCCGGCCGACCGGAACAGCACCTTGCGGTACGCGACCACCGCGGACAGGCCCGCCAGGGCGTAGTAGAAGGCGATGTGCAGCCCGATGCCGCTCACCGCGTCGCGCAGGAACCGCGCACCCGAACCGGCCGTGGCCGCGGCCACCACCACCAGCAGCGCCACGCCGGCCATCCATCCGGTGGCCACCGCCGGGGTGCCCCACGCGCGGTGGATCCGCCCGAACACGCGCGGCACGGTCCCGTCGCGGCCCATCGCGAACAGCGTCCGCGTCGCCTGCAGCAGGGCCGTCTCCAGCGTGGCGACGGTGGACAGCACGACCGCCAGCACCAGCAGCCGGCCGCCCCAGCCGGGCCAGACGGCCTCGCCCAGCTCGGACAGGAAGCCGTCGGGGTTCCTGCGCACCGCGTCCACGCCGATGAGCCGGACGGTGGCGACGGTGAAGAGCGAGAACACCGTGAACGAGACCACCACCGCGATCAGCCCGCCCAGCCCGAAGCCCCGACGGCCGCCCCGCGTCTCCTCGTTGAGGTTGCTCTCCACGTCCCAGCCCGCGTACATGACCCCGGCGACCAGTGCCCCGGCGACGAAGCCGTGGGCGGTGTCGAAGTGCCCGAAGCCGAACCAGGACGCCGAGAACTCCGTCTTGGGCCGGTCGGTGGCGAGTGCCGCGACGGCGAAGGACAGCAGCAGCGCGAGCTGCGTGCCGGTGATGATCCGGCGCGCGTACGGGCCGATCCGCGCCCCGAGCGCCACGACGCCCGCCATGAGGACGAACAGCCCCGCGCCCACCGCCGTGGCCGGGCCGGTGCGGCCGGACAGGGCGGGGTCGACCAGGGCGAGCGCGGCGGCGCCGGCGGGCAGGGTGGCGGAGACCAGGAACACGGTCGCGGACACCACGAGGGCCCAGCCGCTCAGGAACCCGAGGAAGGGGTGCAGCGCCCGCGCCACCCACGCGTAGCTGGCCCCGGCGTTGACGTCGAGGCGCCCGAGCCGGCGGAAGGCCAGCGCGATCCCGATGGTCGGCAGTGCGCAGTACAGCAGCACGGCGGGACCGGCGAGGCCCACGGTGGCGACGAGTACGGGAACCGTCGCGGCGACGGTGTACGCGGGCCCGCACCCGCCGACGGCCATGACGACGGAGTCGAACGTCCCGAACGTCCCGGCCCGCAGCTCCCCCGCACCACCGTTCCCGGTCCTCCTGCCCAAAGCGCTGCCCCTTCCGGCCGTGTCACAGGGGGCCGATCTTGCCGACGTCGAAGTGGAGATACAACCCCTACTCTTCGGTTTCTTTTGTCAACGCAACGCTGAAGAACGGAAACCGACGTCCACATCCTGGACTGCTACGGATTTCGTTGTCTCGCGGAGATGTCGGACGGGCTCGCCCCGGGGGCTAGATTGGCCCCATGTCGAACCGCCTCGCGAACGAGACCTCGCCGTACCTGCTCCAGCACGCCGACAATCCGGTCGACTGGTGGCCCTGGTCGCCGGAGGCGTTCGCGGAGGCGCGGGAGCGTGACGTGCCGGTGCTGCTCAGCGTCGGATATTCGAGCTGCCATTGGTGCCACGTCATGGCCGGCGAATCGTTCGAGGACGAGCTGGCGGCCGCCTACATGAACGAACACTTCGTCAACGTCAAGGTCGACCGCGAGGAACGCCCCGACATCGACGCCGTCTACATGGAGGCCGTGCAGGCGGCGACCGGGCAGGGCGGGTGGCCCATGACCGTGTTCCTCACGCCCGGTGCCGAGCCCTTCTACTTCGGGACCTACTTCCCGCCCGAGCCCCGGCACGGGATGCCCTCCTTCATGCAGGTGCTCGAAGGCGTGCGCACCGCCTGGGTGGGGCGGCGGGAGGAGGTCGCCGAGGTGGCGCAGCGGATCGTGCGGGATCTCGCCGGGCGGCAGCTGGACTACGGGAAGGCCGGGACGCCGGGGCCCGAGGAGCTGGGGCAGGCGCTGCTCGGGCTGACGCGGGAGTACGACGCCGCGCGGGGCGGCTTCGGCGGGGCGCCGAAGTTCCCGCCGTCCATGGTGTTGGAGTTCCTGCTGCGCCACCATGCCCGGACCGGGTCCGAGGGGGCCCTGCAGATGGCCGCCGACACCTGTGAGGCGATGGCCCGGGGCGGGATCTACGACCAGCTCGGCGGCGGGTTCGCGCGGTACTCCGTGGACCGGGACTGGGTCGTGCCGCACTTCGAGAAGATGCTCTACGACAACGCGCTGCTGTGCCGGGTCTACGCCCACCTCTGGCGGGCCACCGGCTCGGACCTGGCGCGGCGCGTCGCGCTGGAGACCGCCGACTTCATGGTGCGGGAGCTGCGGACGGAGCAGGGCGGGTTCGCCTCCGCGCTCGACGCCGACAGCGAAGAGCCGTTGAGCGGCCGGCACGTCGAGGGGGCGTACTACGCCTGGACCCCCGCACAGCTGGCCGAGGTGCTGGGGGAGGAGGACGGGGCGCTCGCCGCCGCGTACTTCGGGGTCACCGAGGAGGGGACCTTCGAGCACGGCAAGTCGGTGCTGCAACTGCCGCAGGACGGGCCCGTGGTGGAAGCCGGGAAGGTGGCCTCCGTCAAGGAGCGGCTGCTCGCGGCGCGGGGCGCGCGGCCCGCGCCCGGGCGGGACGACAAGGTCGTCGCCGCCTGGAACGGGCTGGCCGTCGCGGCGCTCGCCGAGTGCGGGGCCTTCTTCGAGCGGCCGGACCTGGTCGAGCGGGCCATCGAGGCCGCCGACCTGCTCGTCAGGGTGCACATGGACGGGATGGCCCGGCTGGCGCGGACGAGCAAGGACGGGCGGGTCGGGGCCAACGCCGGGGTGCTGGAGGACTACGGCGACGTCGCCGAGGGGTTCATGGTGCTGGCGTCCGTCACCGGGGAGGGGGTGTGGCTGGAGTTCGCCGGGTTCCTCGTCGACCTCGTCCTGGCCCGGTTCACCGCCGAGGACGGCTCGCTCTACGACACCGCGCACGACGCCGAGCAGCTGATCCGCCGGCCCCAGGACCCGACCGACACCGCGGCCCCCTCGGGCTGGACGGCGGCTGCCGGCGCGCTGCTGTCGTACGCTGCGCACACCGGTTCGGAGCCGCACCGGGAGGCGGCGGAGCGGGCGCTCGGGGTGGTGCACGCCCTCGGGCCGCGCGCCCCGCGGTTCATCGGGCACGGCCTGGCCGTGGCGGAGGCGCTGGTCGACGGGCCGCGCGAGGTGGCCGTCGTGGGGCATCCGGAGGATCCGGCGACGGCCGCGCTGCACCGGACGGCGTTGCTGGCGACGGCTCCCGGGGCGGTGGTGGCGGTCGGGCTGCCGCGCAAGGGCGACGGGAGCGGAGGGGAGTTCCCCCTTCTGGCCGAGCGCACACTGGTGCGCGACCTTCCGACGGCGTATGTGTGCCGGCACTTCGTCTGCGCGCTGCCTACGACCGAACCGGTCTCACTGGCTGAGCAGTTGGGTGTGGTTCATCCGTGATTGTGGCAGAGTAGCGTCAATTCCGCTTGCTCAAGAGCCACTTGGAAACGTGGTTTTTATTCGAGCGGCGCCTGAGTTTCATTTTCACTGTCTAGTCTCGTGTCTTCGGGATTGACGAGACGGCGCACTGGGGGGTGCGCGCACGTGGGGGATGCGGAGGCGGCAGGCCGGGGGGCCGGGCCGTCTCCGGGGGGTTTTCGATCGCCGCCTGGGGTTGCGGCTCGGCTGTGGGGGACAGTTTGCTCACCTCTGTCTTTATTGCCGCCATTTCGCTGGCGCTCTTCTGGATGGCCGCGTTCACGCTGTGGTGGCAGATGCACGCCTGGCGGACGCCCGAGACGCTCGCCTCGACCCGCTTCGACAGCCCCGACGGCGGGGGCCGGCTGGCCTTCTCGCTGCTGCTGCCCGCCCGCCACGAGCAGGCGGTCCTGGAGCACACCATCGACCGGCTCCTCGAATCGAGCCACGCCGACTACGAGATCATCGTCATCGTCGGCCACGACGACCCCGAGACGGCCGCCGTTGCCGAGCGCGCCGCCGTCCGGGCGCCCGAGCGGGTGCGGGTCGTCGTCGACCACAACGAGACCAAGAACAAGCCGAAGGCCCTCAACACCGCCCTCCCGCACTGCCGGGGCGACATCGTCGGGGTCTTCGACGCCGAGGACCAGGTCCACCCCGAGCTGCTCACCCACGTCGACCACGCCTTCCGCTCCACCGGCGCGGACGTGGTCCAGGGCGGGGTGCAGCTGATCAACTTCCACTCCAGCTGGTACAGCCTGCGCAACTGTCTGGAGTACTTCTTCTGGTTCCGCTCCCGCCTGCACCTGCACGCCGAGAAGGGCTTCATCCCGCTGGGCGGCAACACCGTCTTCGTGCGCACCGCCGTGCTGCGCGAGGCGGGCGGCTGGGACCAGAACTGCCTCGCCGAGGACTGCGACCTGGGCGTGCGGCTGTCGTCGGTGGGCAAGAAGGTGGTCGTCGCCTACGACTCCGACATGGTCACCCGCGAGGAGACCCCGGGCTCGCTGATGAGCCTGCTCAAGCAGCGGACCCGCTGGAACCAGGGCTTCCTCCAGGTCTACCGGAAGAAGGACTGGCAGCAGCTGCCCGGCCGGGGACAGCGCTGGCTGGCCCGCTACACCCTGATGACCCCGTTCATGCAGGCGGCCACCGGGGTGATCATCCCGGTCAACTGCGCGGTGGCGGTCTTCCTCGACGTGCCCGTGGGCATCGCGATCATCACCTTCCTCCCCATGATCACGGCGATGGTGACGTTCGTCTTCGAGATCGTCGGCCTGCACGACTTCGGCCGCCAGTACGGCCTGCGCGTGCGGTTCACGCACTACCTCAAGCTCATCGCGGGCGGCCCCTTCTACCAGGTGCTGCTCGCGGGCGCCGCGATCCGCGCGGTCTGGCGCGAGCAGCGCGGCCGCAACGAGTGGGAGCTCACCAGCCACACCGGCGCCCACCTGACCTCCGCCACGTCCGGGGCCTCCGCCGGCCCCGCGGCCTCCGCCACGCCGATCCGAGAGGACAGCCTCCAGTGACCGCCACCCTGCCCACGGCCACTGATCCCCAGCCGGCTGACACCACCGCCACCGCCCAGCTGCTGCCCGTGCGCCGGCCGCCCGGCTCCGGCGGCGCCGGTCCCGCGGCCCCCGCGGGCGGCGACGGCCCCGGGCTGCGCCAGCCCGCGTTCACCCGCCCGATGGTGCGCTTCCGCTCCTCCCGCCCGGACCTGCTGCTCTGCGGTGTGATCCTGCTGGCGATCGTCCTCGTACAGGGCTGGAACATCACCAACTTCCCGACCCTGAGCGACGACGAGGGCACGTACCTCGCCCAGGCGTGGGCCGTCCAGCAGGGTGACGGACTGGCCCACTACACGTACTGGTACGACCATCCGCCGCTGGGCTGGATACAGGTGGCGGGCCTGACGTACCTGCCCGCCCTGTTCGTGCCGGAGTCGATGACGGTCGCGCCGATGCGCTTCTCGATGCTGGCCGTCTCCGCCGCGAGCGCGGTGCTGATGTACGTACTGGCCCGCCGGCTGTGGCTGCCGCGCTGGGCGGCGGGGCTGGCGATGGGGCTCTTCGGCCTGTCGCCGCTGGCCGTGGTCCTCCAGCGGGAGATCTTCCTCGACAACCTCGCCGTGATGTGGATGCTGCTGGCCTTCTGCCTCGCCGCGTCCCCCAGCCGCCACCTGTGGCACCACTTCGGCTCGGGCCTGGCCGCCGCCACCGGCGTCCTGACCAAGGAGACGATGCTGGTGGTGCTCCCGGCGCTGCTGGTGACGATGTGGCGCCACAGCCACCGCGACACCCGCAAGTTCGCCGTGACCGGGGCGATCACCGCCTGCGCGATGATAGGCCTCTCGTACCCGCTGTACGCCCTGCTCAACAACGAGCTGCTGCCCGGCGCCGGGCACGTCTCCCTGATCGACGGCATCACCTACCAGATGAGCCGCCCCGGCTCCGGCTTCATCCTCGAAGCCGGCACCGGTTCCAACGGGGTCTTCCGGTCGTGGCTGTACTACGACGCCGTCCTGCCGCTGGGCGGCCTGGCCGGCGCCGTGCTGCTGCTGGCCACCCACCGCTGGTCGGTGACCGCCCGCGCGCTCGCCGGGCCGGCCCTGGCCGTCGTGATCCTGGCCGTGGTCGCGATGCGGCCCTCCGGCTACCTCCCCGCGATGTACGTCATCCAGGCGCTGCCGTTCCTCGCCCTGGTCCTCGCCGGGGGCGCGGCCAGCATCACGCACGCCGTGCTGCGCCGCCGCCGTGCGCCGGGCGAGCGCCGGGGCGTGGTGCACGCGCGCCGCGCGCTGGTCGGCGTACTCGCCGTCGCGGCCGCCGTGTTCGTCCTGCCGCGCTGGTACGAGGGCAACCGCACCGCCCTCACCGTCGACGCCAACGCCCCCTACCGGCAGGCGGCGGCCTGGCTCGGCCGTGAGGTGGCCGACCCGGTGAACACCCGCGTCCTCGTCGACGACGCGCTCTGGCTCGACGCTGTTCACCACGGTTTTGCACCCGGGGACGGGGCCATCTGGTTCTACAAGGCGGACCTCGACCCGGCCGTCACCAAGACCCTGCCGCGGGGGTGGCGGGACATCGACTACGTGGTGTCCTCGCCCACCGTGCGTCGCGACGCGGCGGACCTGCCCACCGTGAAGGCTGCTCTGGAGCACTCGACCGCGGTCGCCGTCTTCGGTACGGGCGAGGACCGTATCGAGATCCGCCGGACCGACCGCGAGAGTGGGAGATGAACCACGATGAGCGAGGACCTGTGGCCCCCGCATGCCCTGGATGATCCGGAAGCCGACGCTCCGCCGGCGCCGGCCGGCGGTGGCGTCACCCTGATCGTCCCGACCTTCAACGAATCCGCGAACGTGGCGGAGCTCCTCGGCCGGCTCCGCACGGCCGTCGGCGACCGGGAGCACTTCGAGGTGCTGTTCGTCGACGACTCCACCGACGACACCCCCGCCGCGATCGAGAAGGCGGCCGCCGACTGCCCCTTCCCGGTCTCCGTACTGCACCGCGACAGCCCGGACGGCGGCCTCGGCGGGGCCGTCGTCGCCGGGATCGACCGGGTCGGCTCCGACTGGATCGTCGTCATGGACGCCGACCTCCAGCACCCGCCCCACCTGGTCCCCGAACTCGTCGGCGAGGGCGAGCGCACCGGCGCCGACCTCGTCGTCGCCTCCCGCTACCTGCCCGGCGGCAGCCGCGCCGGCCTCGCCGGCGGCTACCGCGTCGCCGTCTCGCGCAGCGCGACCTGGCTGGCCAAGGGGCTCTTCCCGCGCGCCCTGCGCGGCATCAGCGACCCGATGAGCGGCTTCTTCGCGATCCGCCGCACGACGGTGGCGGGCGCGGTGCTCCAGCCGCTCGGCTACAAGATCCTGCTGGAGCTGACCGTGCGCTGCCGCCCCGAGCGGCGCGCCGAGGTCCCCTTCGTCTTCGAGGACCGCTTCGCCGGGGAGTCCAAGTCCACCGCCCGGGAAGGGCTGCGCTTCCTGACGCACCTCGCGGCCCTGCGCTCGGCGAGCCCGCTGGCCCGCATGATCGGCTTCGGGCTGATCGGGCTCTCCGGCTTCGTGCCCAACCTGCTCGCGCTCTGGCTGCTCACCCACGCCGGGATGCAGTACCTCGCCGCCGAGGTGCTCGCCAACCAGGCCGGGGTCCTGTGGAACTTCCTGTTCATCGAGACGCTGCTCTTCCGCGACCGGCGCCGCCACCGGCACTGGGCGGACCGCCTCGGCCGCTTCGCCCTCCTCGCCAACGCCGACCTGCTGCTGCGCATCCCGGTCATCGCGCTGTTCGTGGGCCGCTTCGGCATGGACGTGCTGCCCGCCACCGCCCTCGCGCTGGTCACCACGTTCGTCCTGCGCTTCGCGGCGACCGAAGCGCTCGTCTATCTGCCGCGCGGGCCACGTGCGGAGCGCACCACCAGGAGTTGAGCCGTACCGAAAGGACCCGTGTATGCGTAGGAAGATCCGACGGGGGACGGGGCGCCGGGCCGCCCTGGTCGCCGTCGGCGCGATGACCGCCAGCCTGCTCATGACCGCACCCCAGCAGGCCACGGCCGGTGCGCCGAACCTGCTGACCAACCCCGGCTTCGAGACGGCGGGTCCGGCCGGTTCCGACATGCCCGCCTGCTGGTCGAAGTCGGGCTGGGGCGACAACGACTTCACCTTCGCCACCGTCGCCGACTCGCACAGCGGCACCAAGGCGATGAAGGTCTCGGTGACCCGCCGGGTCAGCGGCGACCGCAAGGCCCTGGTCACCGAGAACGCGGCCTGCGCGCCGACCGTGGTGCCGGGGAAGCAGTACGACCTGTCCGCCTGGTACAAGTCGGACACCCCGGACGTGTCGGTGACGGTGTTCCGCCACGACACCACCGCCGGCTGGCAGTACTGGACCGACCTGCAGAACCCGCCGGTCAGTGCCGCGTGGGCGCGTACGGAGGTCCGTACGCCCGCCGTCCCGCCGAACACCGACCAGATCGCGTGGGGCCTGTCCGTCTACGGCGTGGGCAACCTGACCACGGACGACTACGTGCTGGAGGAGGTGGGCGCGGTCCCGCCGCAGCCGGCCTGCACGGGTACGGCGGAGCAGTGCGCCAAGGGCAAGTGGGAGGTGATGGGCACCCAGAACCCGGTGCGTTCGATGCACGCGGTGGTCCTGAAGAACGGCAAGGTGCTGCTGATCGCCGGCTCCGGCAACGACATCTCCCAGTTCAACGCGGGGACCTTCACCTCGGCCGTCTACGACCCGGTGGCGGGCACCGCCAAGACGATCCCGACGCCGGTGGACATGTTCTGCTCGGGGCACGTGCAGCTGGCCGACGGCCGGGTGCTGGTGATGAGCGGCAACAAGGGCTATCCGTCCGCCGACGGGAAGATCGGCTACCAGGGGCTGAAGGACAGCTACGTCTTCGACCCGGCGACCGAGACGTACACGAAGACCAACGACATGAACGGCGGCCACTGGTACCCGTCCGCCACCATCCTCGGCAACGGTGACGTGATCTCCTTCGGCGGGCTGAAGGAGGACTCCACGGGCAACGTCACGGCGGAGAAGTTCTCGGCGGCGCAGAACAAGTGGCTCCCGATGAACGAGGTCAACCAGACCTGGTCGTACTGGGGCCTGTACCCGTCGATGATCCTCATGCAGGACGGCCGGCTCTTCTACTCCGGCAGCCACACCTTCGGCAACGGCACGCCCGGCTCGGGCGCCTCGGTCTACGACTACGACGCCAACACCATCACGGACGTGCCCGGCCTGCGGAAGAAGGACGAGCGGGACGAGTCGGCGAGCGTCCTGCTGCCCCCGGCCCAGGACCAGCGGGTGCTGACCGTCGGCGGCGGCAACAACGAGACCAACCCGGCGGCGAACCGGCTCACCGACATCATCGACCTGAAGAAGCCGAGCCCCGCCTACACCGCGGGCCCCGACCTCCCGCAGGGCCTCGTCGACACCGGTACGGGCAAGCGCCCGCAGACCGGCGCCGAGGGCAAGATGTACGTCTCCGCGGTGCTGCTGCCCGACGGCAAGGTGCTGGAGACCGGCGGCGGCCTCCACGACCGGGCCGACCCGGTCTTCGAGGCCTCGTTCTTCGACCCGGCGAGCAACACCTACCAGGCGGGCCTGGCCACCGACCCGATCCCGCGGACCTACCACTCGGGGTCGTTCCTGCTGCCCGACGGCCGCGTGATGTCGGTCGGCGACAACCCGGGCAACGGCACGTACAACCACGCGGTGTCCATCTACACCCCGCCCTACCTGTTCAAGGGGCCGCGCCCGAAGCTCACCTCGGTGATCGACACGGAGTGGGTGTACGGGGACACGCAGCGGATCACGGTGGACCGGCCGATCGCCAAGGCGGAGCTGATCCGCCCGGCGGCGGTCACCCACTCCTCGGACCCGAACCAGCGGTTCGTGGACCTGCCGATGACGGTGATCGACAACAAGACCATCGACCTCAACGTGACGAGCAACCCCAACCTGGCGCCGCCCGGCTGGTACATGCTCTTCGGGGTCGACGCGAACGGCGTCCCGTCGGTGGCGACCTGGGTCCACCTGGGCGGGGCCCCCGCCCTGGCGGCCGCGGCGAAGGCGGAGGGCAAGGAGCTGCCCTCCCCGCACGAGCACACCTTCGCCGACAAGCTCGCCCCGCCGAAGGCCAATCCCGCGCAGCGGGACTCGGCCCCGGTCGCCCCCACGGTGGCGGGCTGCGACCGGCACTACGGGACGGCCAGCATCTGCGTACCGGGCACCTTCCCGGCGGAGGTGAAGAAGACGACCAAGGACCGCTGCGAGTGGCTGGCGGCCCACCAGTTCCCGAAGCGGATGAAGGTCAACGGCAGCGACCCGCTGCGACTGGACCCGGACCGGGACGGCTACGCCTGCTGAACCGGGGGCCGGCCGGGTCCTCCGTCACCGCGCACGCGGCGGCGGGGACCCGGCCGGCCCCGCCCGCACGGACGCCCCCGGCTACGCGTGCCGGTACGCGGCCAGCGAGATGCCGACGTAGTGGGCCACGAAGGCCGCGAGCGTCAGGGAGTGGAAGACCTCGTGGAAGCCGAAGACGCGGGGGGAGGGGTTGGGGCGCTTCATCCCGTAGATGACCCCGCCCACGCTGTAGAGCAGACCGCCGACGATCACCAGGACCAGGACGGCGATGCCGCCGGTCCGCATGAAGTCGGGCAGGAAGAACACGGCAGCCCACCCCATCGCGATGTAGCAGGGGGTGTACAGCCAGCGAGGGGCGCCGACCCAGAAGACGCGGAAGGCGATGCCCGCCGCGGCCGCGATCCACACCGCCCACAGCAGGGGCTTGCCCGTGGAGTCGGGCAGCAGCAGGACCGCGAGCGGGGTGTAGGTGCCCGCGATGATCAGGAAGATGTTCGCGTGGTCGAGCCGCCGCAGGACGGCCTCCCCGCGCGGGCCCCACGTACCGCGGTGGTAGACGGCGCTGACGCCGAAGAGCAGGCAGGCCGTGAGGACGTACACACCGCAGGCGACGCGGGCCCTCGTCGAGTCGGTGAAGGCCATCAGCACCAGCCCGGCGATCACCACGGCGGGGAACATCCCGGTGTGGAGCCAGCCGCGCATCAGCGGCTTGGCCTCCGGACCTGCCGGTACGACCGGTGCGGCCGGCACGGCGGCGGCGTCTGAAGTCATGGTCCACATGCTACCTACGGGTCCGTAGGTTTCTGTTAGTCCTCTTTACGGAAGATTGACGGACGTGGCGATGCTCACGTGAGAGGCCCCCTGGACATATGCGCACATCCACCGGATGATCAGATGAGTGCGGTCGGCACCGGATGAGCGGAGCGCGAAGCGTCCGGGTCGCAGCCCCCACGGGGCATACACCAAACAAACCCCTCAACAAGGAGCAATCGTGGCGCGCGACAACGCGGCTCCCACTTCCGTCCCGACGACCCACCGGGAGCTCGTCTCCTGGGTGGAGGAGATCGCAGCCCTGACCCAGCCGGACCGCATCGTCTGGTGCGACGGCTCCGAGGCCGAGTACGAGCGCCTGTGCGAGGAGCTCGTCGCCAAGGGCACGTTCAAGAAGCTCGACGAGACCAAGCGCCCGAACTCGTACTACGCCGCCTCCGACCCCTCCGACGTCGCGCGCGTCGAGGACCGCACCTTCATCTGCTCCGAGAAGGAGGAGGACGCGGGCCCGACCAACCACTGGAAGGCCCCCTCCGAGATGAGGGAGATCTTCGCGGGAGAGCAGGGCGTCTTCCGCGGCTCCATGAAGGGCCGGACGATGTACGTCGTCCCGTTCTGCATGGGCCCCCTCGGCTCCGACCTCTCCGCGATCGGCGTCGAGATCACCGACTCCGCCTACGTCGCGGTCGCCATGCGCACCATGACCCGCATGGGCAAGCCCGTCCTCGACGAGCTCGGCACCGACGGCTTCTTCGTCAAGGCCGTCCACACCCTCGGCGCTCCGCTCGCCGAGGGCGAGGCCGACGTGCCGTGGCCCTGCAACACCACCAAGTACATCTCGCACTTCCCCGAGGACCGCGAGATCTGGTCCTTCGGCTCCGGCTACGGCGGCAACGCCCTGCTCGGCAAGAAGTGCTACGCCCTGCGCATCGCCTCCGTCATGGCCCGCGACGAGGGCTGGCTCGCCGAGCACATGCTCATCCTCAAGCTGACCCCGCCGGCCGGCGAGGGCGAGGCCAAGTACGTCGCCGCGGCCTTCCCGTCCGCCTGCGGCAAGACCAACCTCGCCATGCTGGAGCCCACCATCCCCGGCTGGACGGTCGAGACCATCGGCGACGACATCGCCTGGATGCGCTTCGGCGAGGACGGCCGCCTCTACGCGATCAACCCCGAAGCCGGCTTCTTCGGCGTCGCCCCCGGCACCGGCGCGCACACCAACGCCAACGCCATGAAGACCATGTACGCCAACACCGTCTTCACCAACGTCGCGCTCACCCCCGACGGCGGCGACGTGTGGTGGGAGGGCATGACCGAAGAGGCGCCCGCGCACCTCATCGACTGGAAGGGCAACGCCTGGACCCCGGAGTCCGGGACCCCGGCCGCCCACCCCAACGCCCGCTTCGCCGTCCCGGCCGCCCAGTGCCCGACGATCGCCCCCGAGTGGGAGGACCCCAAGGGCGTCCCGGTCTCCGCGATCCTCTTCGGCGGCCGCCGCGCCTCCGCCGTCCCGCTGGTCACCGAGTCCTTCGACTGGAACCACGGCGTCTTCATCGGCTCGAACATCGCCTCCGAGAAGACCGCCGCCGCCGAGGGCAAGGTCGGCGAACTGCGCCGCGACCCCTTCGCGATGCTCCCGTTCTGCGGCTACAACATGGGCGACTACATGGCCCACTGGGTCAAGGTCGCCGCCGACAAGGACCAGACGAAGCTCCCGAAGATCTACTACGTGAACTGGTTCCGCAAGAACGACGCGGGCAAGTTCGTGTGGCCCGGCTTCGGCGAGAACAGCCGCGTCCTGAAGTGGATCGTCGGCCGCCTCGACGGCACCGCCGAGGGCGTCGAGACCCCCATCGGCGTCCTGCCGACCAAGGCCGCCCTCGACCTCGACGGCCTCGACATCGCCGACGCGGACCTCGACTTCCTCCTCACCGTCGACAAGGAGGTCTGGCGCGAGGAGGCCGCCCTGGTCCCCGAGCACCTGAACACCTACGGCGACCACACCCCCAAGGAGCTGTGGGACCAGTACCACGCGCTCGTCGAGCGCCTGGGCTGACCGCCGCCGCCACCGCGGGCCCGGCACGACCGGGCCCGCCCGCCCTGATCACGACAGGGCAGCCCTGACACGACAGGGCACACGAACGTGGGAGTCCCCGACCAAGGTGCTCCCACCGCTGTGGGAATCCCCGACCAAGGCTTTCCCATCGCAGCACACGCCTGACTGGCCGACGGGCCGGCGCCACTGTCCCGGCCGCCGCCCGCCTCAGGAGCGTCCGCGCTCCTCCAGATAGGCCGTGTGCGTCTGCTGACGGCGGGCCTCCCTGTCCTGGAGGTCCGCCGTCAGGCGTTCCGCCTCCTCCGACAGCACCGACAGCTGCCGCTCCAGGTGCCGCTCCGGGGACTCCCCGCCCGGCGTCAGCCGCGTCCACCAGCGGGTCCGGTTGTACGTGTCCACGCACTCCGGCACGTCCAGCCGGACCGCCCGCGCCAGCGCGTGCACCGCATCCGGCTCCGCGGCCAGCACCTGCGCCGGCCAGCCCGGGTCCAGCAGCGCCGCGTACACGTCCAGCAGCTCGCTCAGCTTCCCCTCCGCCGCCGGCGGCAGCTCCACCTCCGCCACGTACTCCCGCAGCCGGCCCAGGTCCTCCCGTACGGCGTCCAGCTGCTCCGAGGGCCGCTCGAAGGGCGGCGGCGGCGTCCGCTCCGGCGGGGCCACCAGCGCGCCCGCCCCGTACAGCCCCGCCACCACCACCGGCCAGTACGCGCCGGCCACCCCGGCCACCGTCAGGCCCAGCCCGAGGAGCCCGCAGGCACTGCCCCACAGGTTCTTCTTCGACTCCAGGTACGCGAGCGCCCTACTGGTAACCACGGATCTCCTCGAAGGCCCCGTCCAGCGAGCCGTTGCCGTCGGTCGCGTCGAAGAGCCGGCCACCGGTCAGCTCCGTGATGTGCGTCAGCTCCTTGCGGTCCGAATCACCGAACAGCACCGCGAAGACCGGCGTCCGCTTCTGCCCCTCCGGCAGCCCGGCGTAGAACGAGTCGAAGTCCTTCACCTTGTCCCCGCTCTGCCCGTCCGTCATCAGCACGATCGAGGTGAACGCGTCCGCGTTGCCCTGCCCCAGGTGCTGGTACGCGGCCTTCAGACTCGCGTACACGGCCGTACCGCCCTCCGGGCGCAGCGCCTTCACGTCACCCCGGATCGCGTCCAGGGCCGGCCCCGGATTGCCCGGCTCCACGACGTGCGTCAGCACCTGCTTCACCTTGTCGCCGAACGGCAGCAGCGTCACCTCCTCACGGTCCCGGAACCGCTGCCCGGTCCCCGAACTCCCGCTCCCCGTCAGATCGGTGAGCGCCGAGCGCAGCCGCCCGATCCGGTCCGCCTCCGCCATCGAGCCCGAGGTGTCCAGCACGTACACCGTCCGCGAGGGCCGGCGCAGCTCGTTCTCGTACGAGGCCAGCAGCCCGTCCGCCACCGACCGGGAGCCCGGGAACGGCAGCTCGCGGCGCACCGACGGGTCCAGCCCGGCCGCCGGGGCCACCCCGGCCGCCACCGGCCGCCGGAACGTCTTCTCCGTGATCGCCTTCTGCGCCGCGTCGCCCCGCAGGTACTCCGTCAGCAGCCGGCCCGACTCCCGCGCCCCGGCCGGGGACGAGGTCAGCAGCGTCAGCGGGTAGTGCGCGGTGACCACGCCGTCCTTCGGCCGGATCACCTTCAGCGGGGACTTCGCCCGGTCGTTCATCGACAGCAGTACCGACTCGTAGTTGACCAGCGCGTCCACGTCGTCCCGCTTGGCGTACGCCGTCACGAGCCAGCCCGAGGAGCCGGAGGTCAGCTTCTGCCCCTTGAAGAACTCCTTCAGCCGCGGCCGGGCCTTCTGCACGTCCGCGTCGGTCAGCGCCGACTGCGCGCCCGACAGGCCCGAGGCCACCGAGACCAGGGTGGAGAACCCGGAGTTCGAGCGCACCGGGTCCGTCATCCCGTACGTCAGCTTCCCGGCCGCCACCGCCTCCTCGACCGCCGACCAGGTCACCTCCTCGGGCTTCCAGCCGAGGCGGGCCAGCGCCTCCGGCTTGACGCCGACCGCGACCGGCGAGGACATCACCGGGGTCTCGTTGGCGAGCTTCGCCGCCGCCTCGGGCCGCAGCCGCAGGTAGTCGTTGGAGGACAGCCAGACGGCGTCGTACGTGCCGTCCGCCTTGCCCGAGGCGACCTGCTCGGCCGCGTCCAGCGTCCCCGACCAGGTGAAGTCCACGGAGACCCCGGTGGCCGCCTTGGCGTCCTTCAGGACCGGGGCCATGTCGGAGAGCTCGCTGGAGGCCAGCACCCGCAGCCGGCCCTCCTTGTACTCCTGGGGCTTGCCGCCGTTGCCGCCGTTGCCGCCCGAGGACGAGGAGGAGGTGGGCGCGGGGTCGTCCGAGGTGCAGGCCGCGGCGCCCAGCAGGGTCGCGGCCAGCACCACCGTCGCGGCCAGGCGCCTGCGGAGCCGGGCGGTCATCGGCCTCATTGGCTTCATGGGTCCCATCGGCCTCATCGGCTTCATCGGCTTCATCGGTCCCGTCGGTCCCGTCGGCTTCATCGGTCCCCGCCTTCCAGGGAGTTCGCGGTGCGGGTGCGGGCCAGGTGGGCCGAGGCCGCCTGGAGCTCGCCCGTCAGGGACTCCACCGTCGCCGCCATGTTCTCCGTCGCCTGCACCTTGAAGGTGTCGATGGCGTCGAGGGTCTTGTAGATCTGAGCGAAGGCCGTACGGAGGGTCTCCGCCCCGACCGCCGGGTCGGCGGCGATCCGCTGGATCTCCCCGCTCTGGGTCGCCAGCATCTCCGCGTTGCCGCGGATCAGCTCCTCGGTGGTGCCGCGCAGGGCGCCGACCTGCTCGGCGACCTTGCGCTGGTGGTCGAGGGCCGAGGCCAGCATCACCGCGATGCGCAGCGCCGAGACGGTGGTGGTGGCCGCCCGGTCGACGCCCTTGACGAGCTCCTCGTTGTTGCGCCGGACCACGTCCATCGCCAGGTAGCCCTGCGCGCACACGGCCAGCTGGGTCAGCAGGTCCTGGTGCTTCTGCCGGACGGGGAACAGCACGTCGGCGCGGAGCACGTCCGCCCGGGCCGGGTCGGTCCGTTCGGCCTCGCCGATCCGCTCCTCGACGGCCGCGTCCAGGGCCTCGGTGAGCACCGCGTACTCCTGGAGCCTGCCCATCGTCTCCCATAGCCGGGCCCGCTCGGTGTGCAGGGCGGCGTTGTCGCGGCGCAGCTCGTCCTGGCCGCCGCGCAGCGCCCCGACGATCCGGTCCAGGGTCGCCTGGGAGGAGGCGTACTTCGCCACGTGGTCGCGGAACCTGTTGCCGCCCGGCAGCTTCGCCAGCAGCCTGCGGGCCCCCTTGGCGGGCGCGTCCCGCGGGTCGAGGTCCTCGACGGTGCGGCGCAGCTCCACCAGCGACCCCGCCACCCGGGCCTGGGCGTCGCCGCCGCCGTCCGCGCCGAGGGAGCGCACGGCCCGCTCCAGCATCCGGTTGGACTGGCCGGCGGCGGTGCGCATCTCGGCGGCGCCGAGGGTGGTGATGTCGCCGATGTGCTGCGCGAACTCCGGGGAGCGGACGTCGATGCCGGCGAGCTTGCCGACGTACTCGCCGGCCCGGCGGGCCATCTCCTCCTGGACGCCGTCCTGGAGCGGGACGAGGCCCGAGGCCTGCTCGCGGCGGACGGCGGGGACCGGCTCGGGCGCGGTCAGCACGAGCGGACCGTCCTCGGGCGGTGTCAGTGGTGCCGGTGTCGATGTCACGACGTGCCCCCCTGTCCCTTGGCGCGGCCTGCCAGCGCCGTCAGGACCTTCACGGTCGGAGCGCCGACCTGGCGGATGCCGGTCAGCTCCGGGTTGAGGTACCCGGCGTACTGGGTGGTGGCCGCGGTGAACTCGGCGGTGCCCTCCTGGGGGCGGAAGCCGTGCCGCACGGCCAGCTCGCGCAGCTTCTTGTCGGTGGCGAGGAGCGTGCCGAGGTCCTTGGCCTTCTCGCCGAGCGGTACGAAGGTGTGCGGGGAGTTGACGGTGGTGTCCGGGTACAGCACGACCATGCTCGCGGCCTCCCCGGTGGCCTGCTTCTGCAGCAGCAGCGCGGCGACCTGGGCCTCGTAGGCGAGGACCAGCGGTTCGCCGCTGCCGCTGATGAAGGAGCGGAAGGGGCCGTCGGTGCTGGGCTCCAGGGAGCCCTGGACGGAGATCAGCTTCCGGAGCAGGGGGGCGGTGCGCTCGATGCCGGCGTCGTCGGAGACGACCGTCTTGCCGTTGGCCACGTTGGAGGTGGCCCCGATGAACAGGGCGCCGGAGTTGGAGGTGGTGGGGTCCGAGGTCTTCACGAAGACCGTTCCGGACAGTTCGGTGTGCGAGGCCGAGCCGGGCAGCTGCTGCCAGGTGCGGTCCTCGCCGGCGGCCTTGAGGAAGGGGTCCATCAGGAGGGTGCCGGTGTTCTTGCCGTTCATCCTGACGAGACCGTTGTCGGCGAGGACGCGCGCGGCGTTGGCGCGGGCGATGACCACGAGGGGGGAGAAGAAGGGCTTCGCGCTCTGCGCGCCCTTCACCCCGGCCTTCGCGGCGATCTCGTCGGCGGGCTCACTGCTGCTGGGGAAGGCGAAGTCGTACTCCTTGAGGGCCAGCTGGTCCATGGCCCAGGAGCCCGAGGACTCGGTCTTCACGGTGTAGCCCTTGGCTGCAAGGGCCTTGACGACGTCTGGATCGCGGAAGAACTCGGACTTCTCCGACCCGATGACGCCACGCACGGTCTTCGTTGCCGTGCCCTCCGGTGTTCCGGTTCCCCCGAGGACGATGACGGCGATCACGCCGCCCACCAGGAGGACCGCCAGAGCGATTCCAAGGATGCGTCTCACGGCTGCAGCCTGCTCACGGAAACCCACATTCCGCGCGGCGTTGGGTGAACGCGGGGTGTCCAGACGGTCCCGCTTCGAAATGCTGTGTGGGTGGGCGGGTGCTGGTGGGCGGGGGCGGGCGGCGGGAGGATCGGGGCATGGGCAGTGGCACGGGCATGGGCGTGGGCGTGGGCATGGGCGTGAACGGCTTGAAGTGGCAGGGCTGGGTGGTGGGCATGCTGGGCCTGTCCTGCCTGCTCGTGTTCGCCCCGCTGGGGCTGTACGTGTGGGCCAGCGGCGGCCCCGCCGAACCCGTGGCCGCCCCGCCCGAGGTACGGGTCACCGCGTGCCGGATCGACCCGCCGAGCCGGCGGGCGGTGGCGGTCCTGGAGGCCCGGGGCGAGGGCTCGTACGTCGCCACGGTCCTGTTCCGCGACCGGAACCCGGCGATCGCGGACGCCCGCGAAGCCCGCACCCTGGTCCGCCTCCCGGGCCTGACCCCGGACACCCCCGCCGCCCACGCGGAGGCCGTCGGCCCGGTGTGGGCGGCGGGGGCGGGGGTGTGGTGCGGGGTGGTGGGGGTGGCGGGGGAGACGGGGGAGGGGTGAGGCTCCGGAGGCGGGCCCGCTATCTCCCCCTCGACCCCCTGGGGTCGGGCGGTGGCTGCCCACCCGCCTCCCTGTCTGCGGGCCGGGGGCCGGGTGAGCGGTGTACCCCCGGGCGGTCTCAGAGCTGGTTGGGGGCTTCCCGTCAGTCCCATCGTCCTTCCGTGTCGTGCCGGCCTGTCAAGGGCGCTCCTTCGTCGCGTCGCTACGCGATGGCCTTCGGC
>NZ_JBIVEG010000036.1:0-66328 GCF_044747545.1 Streptomyces sp. NPDC090077 | reverse complement strand
CCTCAAACGCCGGCGAGGCTATATGTAGCCTCGCCGGCGTTTGAGGCGCGGGCGCGGTAGCGCCGTATGGGTCCGGGCGAAGCCCGGGGAACGGTGGAAGGGCGGGTAGGGGACCCCGCCCCGCGCAGCGGCCCACCACCCGCAGACGACCCACCGGCACCGGCCACCCAACCCGGCCCCGCCCCCGGTCCGACGGCCGGAGGCCGGCGCAGCGGGCCCGAAGCCCGGGAAGCGCCCCGGCGCTGAGCGGTGCGAGGACCGCGTCAAGGAGGCGAGCGGCGCGTCAAGGAGGAGGGCGGCGCGTTCAAAGGGTCGGGGCCACGCCCGCACGGTATTTGGGGATGCGCACCGTGACCTTCATCCCGGCCCCGATCCCCGTCTCCACCACGAGCCCGTACGCATCCCCGTACACCTGCCGCATCCGCTCGTCGACGTTCGGCAGCCCGATCCCCGACGCCGACCCCGCCCGGTCCCCGGCCAGGATCCGCCGCAGCCGCTCCGGATCCATGCCCACGCCGTTGTCCTCGATGGTCAGCACCGCCTCCGAGCCGGCGTCCCGCGCCGCGATGGTGATCCGGCACTCCTCCGTGGAGTCCTCCACCCCGTGCTTGACCGCGTTCTCCACCAGCGGCTGCAGGCACAGGAACGGCAGTGCCACCGGCAGCACCTCCGGTGCCACCTGCAAGGTCACCTTCAGCCGGTCCCCGAACCGGGCCCCGGCCAGCGCCAGGTACCGTTCGATGGAACGCAGTTCCTCGGCCAGCGTCGTGAACTCCCCGTGCCGCCGGAAGGAGTAGCGCGTGAAGTCCGCGAACTCCAGCAGCAGCTCCCGCGCCCGCTCCGGATCCGTCCGTACGAACGAGGCGATCGCCGCGAGGGAGTTGAAGATGAAGTGCGGGGAGATCTGCGCCCGCAGCGCCTTGATCTCCGCCTCCATCAGGCGCGTCCGCGCCCGGTCCAGCTCCGACAGCTCCAGCTGCACCGAGACCCACCGCGCCACCTCCGTCGCGGCCCGCACCAGCACCGCCGACTCCCGGGACCCGTACGCGACCAGCGCCCCCAGCACCCCGTCCTCACCGGTGAGCGGCGCGAACACCGCCCACTTCAGCGGGCAGCCGGGCCGCTGGCACTCCGTACGCAGGCTCTGGCTGCGCCCCGATTCCAGCATCACCGAGACCCGGGCCATCGCCCGCCGCTGGTGGTGGTCGGCGCCCGGGCCGTCCCAGGCCAGCACCGCCACCCGGTCCGTCAGGCACAGCGCCTCCGTGCCGAGCAGCGACCGCAGCCGCCGTGCCGCCTTGCGGGCGGCGTCCTCGGTCAGGCCCGCCCGCAGCGGGGGAGCGGCCAGCGAAGCGGTGTGCAGCGTGTGGAAGGTGGCCCGCTCGACCGGGGTGCCGAGGTCCAGCCCCGCCGCCCGCTCCCCGCGCCGCGCCTGCCACCGGCCCCCGGCCCAGCCCAGCCCCAGCAGCAGCGCCGCCCCCGCCGCCACCAGCACCCACAGCACCGCCCCGGTCACCGGGCACCCCCCGCCGCCCGCTCCCCGGCCACGCCCTCGGGCAGGTGCAGCCGCGCCAGCGCCGCCGCCGTCCCCGCCGGGACCCGGGACCGGGTGGCCAGCGACACCAGCACCATCGTCAGGAACCCCAGCGGCACCGACCACACCGCCGGCCAGGCCAGCAGCGCGTGCGCCCACCCCCGGGGCGCCAGCCCGCCCCGGGTCGCCAGCACCGCGCCCAGCGCCGCACCGCCCCCCGTGAGCAGCCCGGCCACCGCACCCGGCGGGGTCAGGCCCCGCCACCAGATCCCGAGCACCAGCAGCGGGCAGAACGAGGAGGCCGACACGGCGAAGGCCAGCCCGACCGCGTCCGCGACCGGCACCCGGGTGCCCACCGCCCCGCCGGCCAGCGGCACGGCCATCGCCACCACCACCGCCAGGCGGAAACTCCCCACCCCGCGCCGCGGCAGCACGTCCTGGTGCAGCACCCCCGCCACCGCCATCGTCAGCCCCGACGCCGTCGACAGGAACGCCGCGAACGCGCCCCCGGCCAGCAGCGCCCCCAGCAGCTCCCCGAGCAGTCCGCCCAGCATCCGCTCCGGCAGCACCAGTACGGCCGCGTCCGCGTCGCCGGTCAGCGCCAGCTCGGGCGCGTAGATCCGGCCCAGCGCCCCGTACACCTGCGGCAGCAGGTAGAACACCCCGAGCAGCCCCAGCACCACCAGGGTGGTCCGCCGGGCGGCCCGGCCGTCGGGGCTGGTGTAGAAGCGCACGGCGACGTGCGGCAGGCCCATCGTGCCGAGGAAGGTGGCCAGGATCAGCCCGTACGTGGCGTACAGCCGGTGCTCGCGGTCGCCCACCGACAGCGGCTTCGCCCAGCCGGGCGAGTCGGGCGCCGCGCCCGCCCGGGACGCGGTCTCCGGGACGGTGCTCCCGGGGGCGAACTCCAGCCGGGTGTGCGCCTGCACCGTGTGCCGGCCGGCCGCCAGGGTCAGCGGGGCGTCCGCGTGGTCGAGCCCGTCCACCCGTCCCGTGACCGTCACGGTGAGCGGCGCGTCCAGCGACAGCCGGACGTCCTGTCCCAGGGTGACGGCCGTGTGCTCGCGGAAGACCGCCGGGGCGTCGAAGGAGGCGCGCGGCGCACCGTCCCCGGCCCACGCGGCCAGCAGGAAGAAGACGGGCACCAGCAGGGCGCACAGCTTGAGCCAGTACTGGAAGGCCTGCACGAAGGTGATGCTGCGCATCCCGCCCGCCGCGACGGCCGCGGTGACCACGAAGGCGACGACCACCCCGCCCGCCCAGTGCGGGGCCCCCGTCAGCACCGTCAGGGTCAGCCCCGCCCCCTGGAGCTGCGGCAGCAGGTACAGCCACCCCACCCCGAGCACGAACACCACGGCGATCCGCCGCACGGCCTGCGACTGGAGCCGGGCCTCCGCGAAGTCCGGCAGGGTGTACGCGCCCGAACGCCGCAGCGGGGCCGCGACCAGCACCAGCAGCACCAGGTACCCGGCCGTGTAGCCGACGGGGTACCAGAGCATCTCCGGCCCCTGGAGCAGCACCAGCCCGGCCACCCCGAGGAAGGAGGCGGCGGAGAGGTACTCCCCGCTGATGGCCGCCGCGTTCAGCCGGGGGCCGACCGTGCGCGAGGCCACGTAGAAGTCGGAGGTGGTCCGGGATATCCGCAGTCCCAGCGCGCCGACCAGCACCGTCACCAGGACGACGGCGGTGACCGCGGTCAGCGCGTACGTCTGGTTCACCGGGGGGTCCTTCGACGGGGGAGGGGATCCTGGGAGTGTACGCAGCGCCTCCGGCGGGACAACAGGCCCGTTCCGGCCCCGGATCAGACCGCGGGATCGCGGTGCTCGGCGCAGTCGCGCAGGGCGATCTCCAGCTCCACGTACGACTCCTCCGCCCGCCGGAACGCCAGCGTCAGCGCCGCCTCCGCACGCGGCGGCAGCACCCGGCGGGTGCCCTCCTGCACCTCGCACAGCACATCGGCCCACCGGGCGGCGGCACTGCGCAGCCGGGCCAGCAGCTCCTCGGCCTCGGCCGGCCCCGCGGGCCGGGTACGGGGGAGCCCGCTCAGCGCGTCCAGCAGCGCCTGGATCTCGGACATGTCGCTCCTCCCGGGCCGGATGATCCACGATAGGCGCGCCCCGGCCCCCCGGCGGACCACCGAGGCGCCCCCTGCGGCCGACGGGCCCGGTGGATCGCCGTACGCCCGTCCCGGCGCGACGAACGGCGTCCTGGTACGCCGGACGGTCGGGGGCGGGGGGGCGGCGGGAGGGCCGCCCCGGGCCCCTACCCCGTCGCCTGCCGCATCAGCAGGTCCCGGAGCTGGCGGGCGTGGCGGCGGCTGACCTGGAGTTCCGCCGGGCCCACGCGGACGCTGGTGGTGCCCGCGTCCAGCCGGAGTTCGTCGATCCGGCCCAGCGCCACCAGGTGCCGGCGGTGGATGCGGACGAAGCCGCGCGCCGCCCAGCGCTCCTCCAGGGTGGACAGCGGGATCCGCACGAGGTGGCTGCCCTCGTCGGTGTGCAGCCGGGCGTAGTCCCCCTGGGCCTCCACGTACGCGATGTCCGCGATCGCCACGAACCGGGTGACCCCGCCCAGTTCGACGGCGATCTGTTCCGGGGCCCGGTCCGCGGCGGGCGCCTCGGGAGCGGGCCCGCGCGGCGCCGGCACGGCCGTCCGCTCCGGCTCCCGCGCGGGCCCGCCGAGCAGCTCGCGGGCCCGGCGCACGGCCTCGGCCAGCCGCTCCGGCCGCACCGGCTTGAGCACGTAGTCCACCGCCTTGAGGTCGAAGGCCTGTACGGCGAAGCCCTCGTGCGCGGTGACGAACACGATCAGCGGCGGCCGGGCGAAGCCGGCCAGCAGCCGGGCGATCTCCAGCCCGGTCAGTCCGGCCATCTGGATGTCGAGGAAGACCACGTCGATGGCGTCGGGCCCGTCCGGGCCGCTCTCCACCGCCCGGGTGATCCGGCGCAGCGCCTCCGTGGCGTCCGAGGCGCCCTCGGCGCTGCGCACCCGGGGGTCGGAGCGCAGCAGGTAGAGGAGTTCCTCCAGGAGCGGCTTCTCGTCGTCGACGGCCAGTACGCGCAGCATGGGGCCGAGTCTAGGCAAGGGCGGTGGGCGGGCAAACGGTGCGCGACCCCCGCCCGGGGGGATGGAGGCGGGGGCCGCGCGACTGGGGGTGGGGGCTACTGGGCGGTGATGAGCGCGCCGTCGGGGGAGACGGCGTACCAGGTGCCGCCGACGCCCTGGCCGTTGGTGTCGCCGGGCTTCTTGTCGCCGGTGAAGGTGTAGACGGGCCAGCAGTTCACCGTCTGCTGCTTCTTGCCGTCGGGGCGGTCCAGGACGAGGTAGTTCTTCTCGGTGATCCCCTTGGCGTTCGCCTTGTCCACCGGCGGCACCACCGGCCACTTGGCGAGGCAGTCGCCGGTGCACTTGGAGACCATGGGCCAGGCGGTGTCCGGCTTGAAGCGGTAGACGGTCATGCCGTTGCCGTCGACGATGTGGTCGCCCAGCTTGGGGTCCTTGGCCACCGTCAGCGCGCCGGCGGCCTGGCCCGCACCGGCGGGGGCGGGGGAGGCCGCCGCCTTCGCGGCCTTCTTGCCGTCGGGGGCGAAGGCGAACCAGGTGCCGCCGACGCCCTGCCCGTTCAGGTCGCCGGCCTTGGTGTCCTTGGCGAAGCGGTACACGGGCCAGCCCGCGACCGTCAGCTGCTTGCCGCCGTCCTTGCGGACCACCTCGCCCAGCAGGGCCGGGTCCGTGCCGGCGGCGGCCGTGACCTCGCCCGCCGCGACCACCGGCCAGGCCTTGGCGCAGTCGCCGTCGCAGTTCGACGTCGGCGGCTTGGCGGTGTCCTTGTCGAAGCGGTACAGGGTGAAGCCGGCGCTGTCGGTGAGCACCGACCCGAGCTGGTCGGTGGCCGCGATCGCCAGCTGCCCGGCCGGCTTGGCGGCACCGGCCTGCTCGGCGGGCTGCTGTCCGTCGGCGTAGGGGTCGGCGGCGGGAGCCTGGGCGGCCGCGGCCCCGGCCGGACCCGTCGCGCCGCCCTTGACGTTCGTGCCGCAGGCGGTCGCCGCCAGGGTGACGACTACCGCGACGGCTGCCAGGGTGGTTCCGCGCTTGATGCCCATGGTGTTCTCTCCCACATGTGTGTCCGCCGGGTCCGGGGCCGGTGAACCGCTTCGTGCGCGGCCCCGGGTCCCCGGCTGCTTGTGGGGGACACGGCGCCGCGGGGGCGCCCTGTTCAGCGGGAGCGGTATGACGTGCTTCACTCACCCGCCGTCGAACCCGGCCCGCCTCAGGGCCGTGGCCACAGCGAGGCCGAGTACCTGGTGTCCGGTGTCGTCGGGGTGCAGCCCGTCCGCGAGGTGCTCGGGTCCGAGCACCTCGCGGCCCGGCAGCAGGGCGAGGCGGCCGTCGCCGGCGGCGATCCGGTCCCGGACGGCCCGTTCCATGGCGTCCCGCAGTGCGCCGAGGGTGGCGCCGAGCCGGTTGGGGGTGCGTTCGGCGTCGGGGCGCAGCACGGGGGACAGGAGCAGCAGGGGCGTGCGCGGGTGGCCCTGGCGGACCAGGTCGAGGAAGACGCGCGTGGTCTCGTACAGCAGCGGGGCCGTGTAGGGGACGCGGGACCAGCAGTTGGTGCCGAAGGCGAGGGTGAGGACGTCGGCCGGGAGCGCGGCGAGCTGTTCGGCGGTGGCGAGCTCGCCGCGGGCGGCGCCCGCGTAGCCGAGGTTGACGGTGTCGAAGCCGAGGGCCCGGCCGGCGACGGCGGGCCAGCCGTGGGCGGGGCGGGTGGACCACCAGCCCTCGGTGATGGAGTCCCCGTGCACCACCCAGCGGGGGGCCGCGGGGGCGGGGTCGAGCTCGCCGCCCACGCCGCGCAGCCCCAGGATCAGCGGGGACTGCCCCTCGGGCGGGTGCAGGGTGAACGGGCCCTGCTGCCGGGGGAGTTCGAGGCGTACGACGGACTCCGCGGCGGGCTCGGTGAAGACCTCGGCGAGCAGCCCGTGCCGGTTCCACAGGGCGAAGCCGTGCGCGAGGTCGCGCAGCGCGTCGGTGGGGCCGGGCACGGTCGCCCGGTAGCGGACCTCCACCGCGTGTGCCGTGCGCGTGGAGAACTCCAGCCGCACGCCTATGGGGAGGGTGGCCCGTTCGCCGGTGTCCCAGGGCAGCCGCATGGTGTCCTGCGGGTCGGCGCGCACCGGGCGCCCCCCGTCGAGCCAGGCGACCCCGCGCAGGAAGGGGCCGGGCTCCTGCCACCGCCCGCCGGGGCCCTGTGGTGGTCTCACTCAGCGTCTCCGATCGTCGGGTACGGGACCTCGCGCCGCTGCGTTCACCCGTACCCCGCGGGGGCCCGGTTCGACCGCGGAGGACCGCGCCGGGGGCGTCGCGCGGCGGATCTCCGGAAGGCGGCCCGGCAGGGCCCCGTGCAGCGATCGATCATCCGTGCGCAACAAACGACCATGGCGGACGGATCCGCGCAACGATCGTCCGCCAATGTGCAAGGATGGTGCATTACGGGCGGTATCACTCTGCTCGTAGGCTCACCCCCTGTACGTGGAGTGGCGCGGACCGCCTGCTCGGCGGTCCCCTCATGCCCAGACGGGCTCACCCCTGTCTGCCAACTGCTCCGGACCGCTGCGGTCGACGCCTGAACCGTCCCCATCCGCAGTGTCAAAGGAGTCCCCCGTGCTCGATCAGGGCCAGGCACCCACGCTCTCCAAGGAGACGCGCAAGCCCGTGAACCCGCTCATGCGGCGCAAGCCGGTCGAGCGGCTCGTCTCCGAGGGCGGGCAGGGCGAGGGCGGCACGCTGCGCCGCTCGCTCACCATGTGGCAGCTGACCATGATCAGCATCGGTGCCACCCTGGGCACCGGCATCTTCGTCGTCCTCGGCACCGCCGCCCCCAAGGCCGGCCCCGCCGTGACGATCTCCTTCATCCTCGCGGGCCTGACCGCCCTGTTCTCGGCCCTCTCCTACGCCGAGCTGGCCGGCTCCGTCCCGGTCTCCGGCTCCTCGTACTCGTACGCGTACGCCACCATGGGCGAGCTCATAGCCTGGATCTGCGGCTGGTGCCTGGTCCTGGAGTACGCCGTCTCCGTCGCGGCCGTCGCCGTCGGCTGGGGCCAGTACCTCAACGAGTTCCTCGACGGGACCATCGGCGTCACCGTCCCCGAGTCGGTCTCCGCACCGCTGGGCGAGGGCGGGTTCATCAACCTGCCGGCCCTGATCGTCGTCCTGCTCTCGATGGTCTTCCTGATGCGCGGCGCCAAGGAGAGCGCCCGGGTCAACTCGATCATGGTCGCGGTGAAGATCGTCACCCTGCTGCTCTTCATCGGCATCGGCGTCCTGGGCATCAAGGCCGGCAACTACACCCCGCTGGCCCCGCTGGGCGTCACCGGCATCAGCGCCGCCGCCTCCACCCTGTTCTTCTCCTACATCGGCTTCGACGCCGCCTCCACCGCTGGTGAAGAGGCCAAGAACCCGAAGAAGGACCTGCCGCGCGCGATCATGCTCTCGCTCGCCATCGTCACGATCCTCTACGTCCTCGTCGCCTTCGTCGCCGTCGGCGCCATGCCGTGGCAGGACTTCGAGGGCACCGAGGCCGCGCTCGCCCAGATCATGACCGACGTCACCGGCACCAGCGTCTGGGGCGTCGTCCTCGCCGCCGGCGCGGTCGTCGCGATCTTCTCCGTCGTCTTCGCCGTCCTCTACGGCCAGACCCGCATCCTCTTCGCGATGTCCCGCGACGGCCTCGTCCCCAAGGTCTTCGCCAAGGTCGACGAGAAGACCGGCGCCCCCCGCGCCAACGTGGTGATCGTCTCCCTGTTCTGCGGCGTCCTCGCGGCCTTCATCCCGCTGGGCAAGCTCGCCGACGCCACCAGCATCGGCACCCTCTTCGCCTTCGGCCTCGTCAACGTCGCCGTCATCATCCTGCGCAAGACGCGCCCGGACATGCCGCGCACCTTCAAGGTGGCGCTCTTCCCCGTCACCCCGATCCTGGGCGTCATCGCCTGCGGCTACATGATGTTCAGCCTCGATATGGCCACGTGGATGGTTTTCGGTGGCTGGATGATCGTGGGCCTCGTGTTCTACTTCCTGTACGGCGTCCGCCGCTCCCGTCTGGCCACGGAAGAAGTGGCCACAGCAGAGAAGTGATCCATCCGCAGTGCGACTGAACGATCTCGACGAACGCATCGTGCACGCCCTCGCCGAGGACGCCCGCCGCTCCTACGCGGACATCGGCTCCGAGGTCGGGCTCTCGGCCCCCGCCGTGAAACGGCGCGTGGACCGGCTGCGGGCCGAAGGCGCCATCACCGGCTTCACCGTCCGCGTGGACCCCGCCGCGATGGGCTGGGAGACCGAGGGCTTCATCGAGATCTACTGCCGCCACAACACCTCGCCGGACGACATCCGGCGAGGGCTGGAGCGGTACCCCGAGGTGGTGTCCGCGTCGACCGTCACCGGCGACGCGGACGCCCTCGTCCAGGTCTTCGCCTCCGACATGAGGCACTTCGAGCGCGTCCTGGAGCGCATCGCGGGCGAGCCCTTCGTGGAACGGACCAAGTCCGTCCTCGTCCTCAGCCCGCTCCTGCGCCGCTTCACCTCCGGCGCGCCCGCGTAACAGCAGTGCCGACGCCCCCGCCCGGTCACCGGACGGGGGCGTCGGCGTACGCGCGTACGCACGGCCAGGCGGCGCTGTCGGCGGGGCGTGCCACCATCGGGCCCATGAAGATCCAGATCCAGCCGCCGGCCGACCCGCACCTCTCGACCGCCTACGCCGACTGGGCCCGCGCCCACGCCCCCGGCACCGCGCCGGCCGCCGCCGCGCTGCTCGACGAGGCCCTCGGGACGCTCCACCGGGCCCACGAGAAGCCCGGCCGCTACGTCGACGGCCTGGAGCGGCTCGTCCGGGACCTGGATCCGGCCCACCTGCCCTGGTTCTGGGACACCATCGGCCACAGGCTCATCGCCTGGCACCTGCGCTCCGCCGCCCGCGCCTACGCCCTGGCCCGCAAGGCCGAGCGCACCCACCGCCTCCCCGTGGACCCCGACTGGCACCGGGCCAACCTCCTGCTCTTCGCCCGCGCCGGGGCCCTGCCCGCCACCGAGCTCAGCGGCCACCAGGCCTGGCTCGCCGCCGCCCTGGAGCCCGCCGCCGCGCACGAGGAGTACGTACGCGTCCTGCGCACCTGGGCCGCCTCACCCGGCGAACTCCCCGCCGACCTGGCCCGCCGCGTCCGGCTCTCGGCGCGCGCCGCCGGCCTCGACACCGCCGAGGAGGCCCGCGTCCTCGGCCTCGTCCTCGGCGCCGCCCGCGGGAAGGAGATCCCCGACCGGCTGCTGGACGCCGCCACCCCGCTGCTGACCGCCCACCCCCCGGCGGAAGAAGCCGCGGCCCTGCTCCTCGACCTCTTCCCCGAGAGCCGCGGCGACGCCTCCTCCTGGCTGCGCCTGCTCCTCGGCTCCGGCGCCGCCGAGGCCGCAGCCGCCGGCCGGACCGTCCCCGAGGGCGGCCTCACCGACTGGTTCTCCCGCTACGCCGGCCGCTACGCCCACGGCCGCAGCGGCGGCGGCGTCATGCGCCAGCCCATGCCCGCCGAACTCTTCGAGCTCCTCACCCTCTTCGCCCCCCGGCTGCGCGCCTCCGGCAGCCCGCTGCGGCTGCACGAGGACCGCTACACCTACCGCGGCCTGGACGCCGACCTGCTCGACGCCTGCCTCGCCGAGGGCATCGCCGTCCAGGACCCCGGCCCCGCCGTGGAACTGGTGTTCTGGGGCGCCCGCTCCCGCCGCGACCTCAAGGCCCTCGCCGCCGACCCGGTCTTCGGCCCCCGCCTGGAGGGCACCGTCCACGCCGGCCTGCGCGGCGGCGGCACCGCCATCGGCCGCCTCCCGCACAACGCGGGCATCGCCGCCGAGGTGCACGGCCGGATCGAGGGCCTGCTCGCCGCCCTGCGCGGCGGCGGCCTCGCCGCGGCCGACGAGGCCGTCGACGAGCTCGGCACCCTCCTCGACCGGCCCACCGCCCGCGCCCTCGACGGCATCGACGGGGCCCTCGCCGAACCGGACCTCACCGGCCCGCTCGGCCGCGCCCTGCGCGCCGGACTGCCCGAAGAGTACGGCTGGCCCGCCCTCGAAGAGGCCGTCACCGGCCTCGGCGGCCCCGACGCGGTCACCGGAGTCACCTGCACCTGGCCCCTCCTGACCGTCTACGGCCCCGACCGGGCCGTCACCGTCGACCACGCGGGCCCCCGCGCCTCCTGCACCTTCCGGCTCCCCGACGAAGCGACCGCACACACCGTGCACCACGTCGGCGGCGCCTTCCTGATCGGCTTCGGCACCACCCCCAAGGCCTCCTTCTGCGACCGGGCCTTCTGGGCCGACCACCCCGAGGACGTCTTCGAGCCCGAACAGCAGCTCGGCATGCGCCGCTACGGCGGCAGGGGAGACCTCGGCTACCACTTCGCGACCCCGGACGGCGGCGGCCGCCACGAAGGCGGCTCCGTTCTGCGCCCCGGCGGCCGCGAGGGCATCGGCTCCTACGACTCCCAGATGAGCGACGGCCGGCGCTACTGGAGCTCCGGCGGCGTCGGCCCACGGACCGGCCAGACCCTGACCCGCGTCCACCCGGAGACCGGCGCGGTGCTCGCCGACCCGACGCCCCCCGAGTTCCACGCCTCCGCCGTACTCCCGCCCGGCACCGAGCGGTTCAGCCAGTCCTGCCAGACCCTCGCCGTCCTCCCCGAAGGCGCCCCCGCCTCCCCGCTCGGCCAGGACGGCCGGCTCACCGGCTTCCGCGTCCTGCACCGCACCCCCTACGCCCGCCCCTCGCCCCGCGCGTTCCTGCTGGAGGGCGTCGACGGCCGCCGCGCCACCTACCGCAGCCGCCGCTTCGGCCGCGAGCCCTGGGCCGTCGTACGGATGCCCCGGGGCGGCGAGGACGGGGTGCTCGCCGGCCACGAGACCATCCGCTGCCACGCAGCCGAGGACAACTCCCTCCTGTGGCAGGTGCACGGCTTCCCCGGCTCCGACGAGCGCCGCACCCCCGGCTTCGGCGCGGGCGCGGGCCCCGTCCCGCCGCCCGCCTACTGGCACTTCCTGACCCCGCGCTGCGAGGCCTCCTCCCAGGCCCTGCGCACCGTCGACGACGCCGCCGTACGCGCCCTGCTCGACTCCGCCCTCGCCGGAGACCCGGCCCCCGCCCTGCCCGGCGGCCTCGAACCGCACGTCGCCGCCGGGACCGCCCGCGCCGCCCTGCTCGCCGCCGACGTCCTGCGCCGGCTGCGCGAGCTCGCCCGCCGGGTCGCCGTGATGCGGGCCGCGCCGGTCGTCTCCCTGCGCACCGAGGTCCCCGACGCGGTGCTCGCCCCCGCCCTCCACCCGCTGCTGCCCCACCGGCCCCGCTACCACCACGAGCCCGAGCCCGCCCGGCAGCCCGCGATGCTCACCGCCCTCGCCGCCGACGGGCGCCACCTGCGCGGCGAGATCGACGACGAGGTCCGCCTGCTGGCCCGGCCCGCCGTCCCCGAGCCCTGGGAGCCGCTGCTCGGCCGGATCGGCGCCGTCGCCTGGCGGGCCGCCGCCGCGACCACCCCCGACGAGGAGCGGACGGCGCTGGCCGCGCTGCTGGAGACCTGGAGCGGGCAGCCCTTCGCCGAGGCGGGCGGCACCTGGCGCACCGGCCGGGCCGGGGAGCGGCAGCTGGCCGCGCTCCGGGCCGCCGGATACGCCCTGGTCCCCGGGGCCGTCCGCGACGGGCGGGCCCCGTTCCTCCAGCGGGCCGAGGACCCCGCCCCCGAGGGCGCCGAGGACTGCGTGACCACCACCGTCGGGGACGCGGACAACGTACGCCTGCCCCGGCTGCTGGAGCTGCTCGCCGAGCGGGGCCCGCTCCCCGCGGAGCCCGCCGCCCGCGAGGCCTTCACCCGGCTGACCGGGGTCCGGGGCGCGGTCGCCGCCCTGGTCCTGGCGGGATTCCCGGCCCGCGAGGACCACGACGAGCACCTCAAGCTGCTGGCCGCAGCGCCCTTCAAGGCCAACAAGTCCCTCGCCGCGGAGTACGGGGAGCTGTCCCGGCGGCTCGGTGACGCGGGCCGCTGCGCCGTCCTCGCCGCCGGCCTGCCCGAGGACGTGGCCGACCTGTGGGAGCCCGCCGGGACCGTCCGGGCCGCCGAGCGGATGGCCGCCGTGTGGACCGGCCTGCTCGGCGCCGAGGAGCCCGTGGACGAGGAGCTGGCCGCCGCCCTGGAAGCGGAGCTGGGCCTGCCGCTGCCCTGGGCCCGGGCCCTGCCCGCCGGCCGGACCCCGGCCGCGGCCCCCTTCGGCGAGGAGGGCCTCGTCCTCGCCGGGAACCGGATGGGTGGGATCAACCTCCACCACGCCCGTCCCGACGGCACCGCCGGGCACTGGATCCACGCGGAGCCCGCCCACCACACCGCCGCCTCCGTGATCGCCTGGGCCCTGACGGAACGGCCCGTCGGCGACGCCGGTGCCCGGGGCGCCCTGGCCCTGTACGAGCGGCTCCGGGCCCAGCTCGACGGCCCGGACGCGCTCCTCCCCCTGGGCTCCTACTTCAAGGAGCTGGTCGCCGTCGCGGAGCACGACCCGGCGTTCACCCCGTACGAGGGGCCCGTACTGCCCTGCCCGGAGCCGCTGTGGGAGGGCGCCGCCGGGACCTCCACCGCCCTCGACGACGGGGTGTTCGTGGTGGCGGTGCCCAGCGGGGACGCCTTCCTGCGGGTCCCGGCCCTCGCCGACCCGGAGCGGCTGGAGCGGGCCGAACGGATCGCCTCCACCGTCCGGGAGGGCTACCTGCTGACCGTCCTGCGCCGGCACCGGGACCTCCTCGACGGCCTCGCCCGGCTGGCCGCCCGCGCCCGGGACACCCCGGTGCCCGAGGGCGGCCACGAGGCGAACCCGGCGCTGAGCGCCCCCGGGCTGGTCGCCGAGGCGGCCGCGGCGCTGGGGGTCGGCGCGGACGCCGCCGCCCTGTACCTCCAGCTGCTGGCCCTCGTCCGCCCGACGGACCGCGCCGTACGCCGCTGGAACGGCTGGACGGCGGCCCGGCACAAGGCCGCCCAGGCGGAGCTGGCGGCCTCGGGGGCGGTGGAGAGCGGCAAGCGGGCCCGCGCCGGACGCACCCTGTTCGTCCCCGGCCAGTGGACGGAGCTCAAGGCCCCGCACCTGCCCGTGGAGCACGCCAAGCTCGCCGCGCACCTGGCGCCGGTCTCCGGCACCACCCTCCACCCGCCGCTGCTGCGCCTGCTCGCCCCGCTGCCCCCGCACGAGCTCTTCGCCCGCGCCTGGGCCGCGACCGGCCGGTAGGGGAGGGCGGTACGGGCCCCGTCAGACCGCCAGGATCCGGCGGCGGCCGGCGGGGCCGGTCAGCGCGCGGCGCTCCTCCTCGGTCAGCCCGCCCCAGACACCGAAGGGCTCACGGGTGCGCAGGGCGTGCTCCAGACAGGCCGCACGGACCGGGCAGCGGGCGCAGACCTCCTTCGCCGCCCGGTCCCGGTCCTCGCGTTCCTCCCCCCGCTCACCGGCGGGGTGGAAGAAGCGGCCGGGGCCGAGCGCGCGGCAGGCGGCCCGGGCCTGCCACTGCCAGTGGTGCAGGGCGGCGCCGGGCAGGTGTGAGAGGTCGGTCATGTCGGCTCCTTCCAGTGGCCTCGCCCCGCGTGTGACCGCTGGGAGCCCGCTGAAACAGCCCGTCCGCAACCGGGAGCGCGGCGGCGGTCCGGACGACCGCTGATCTGCCGCGTGTTCATCGCCACGGCCGGCCTTCCGCCGCCCGCGCTCCCGTGACACCGACGCTACGGGGAACTCCGCCGGCACTCAATGAACCCTGTGTTAAAGCGTGTTACGGGAGGGGAGGTCCCCTACGGCTTCGGGGAGCGCACGCCGATGAACACCGGCTCCCGGCGCAGCGTGAAGCCCATCGACTCGTACAGCCGGATCGCGCCCGTGTTGCCCGCCGCCGCGTGCAGGAAGGGTAGCTCCCCGCGGTCCCGGACCACGGCGGCCACCGACCGGACCAGCCGGGCCGCCAGGCCCCGGCCGCGGAAGTCCGGGTGGGTGCACACCGCGCTGATCTCCGTCCAGCCCGGCGGCTTCATCCGCTCGCCGGCCATCGCCACGAGCCGGCCCTCGTGCCGGATCCCGAGATAGGTGCCCAGCTCGACGGTGCGGGGCAGGAAGGGGCCCGGCTCGGTCAGCTTCACCAGGGCCGTCATCTCCGCCACGTCCGCCGGACCGAGCCGGACCGCGTCCGGCGCGTGCTCCGCCCGCACCCCGCTGCCGTCCAGCTGGACCCCGGGGATGCTCAGCACCGTCTCCCAGCCCGGCGGCGGGGTCGGCAGGCCCGTCAGCCACACCTCCTCGCCGGGCCCGGCCAGCGCCGCCAGGTCCGCCCAGGACGCCGGATCCTCCGGGTCGGCCAGGGCTGCGAAGGGGTTCGCGTCGGGGACGTAGCGGGCGGCCCCGCTCCCCGAGTACTCGGCGAAGGCGCGGTGCGGGCCGTTGAGGGAGGCCCACACCGGGTTGTCGAGCGGGGAGGCGGGATTCTCGGCGGACATGTCGGTGCGGGATCCTTCCTGAGGGCCTTGGCGGTCGGGCGCAGGGTAAGCCCACGGGGCCCTGCTGAGCAGCCGCTTTTCCCGCGGCCGTCAGGTCCCGCAGCGGCCACCGCACCGGACCCCGCACGGGCCCGGGGGCCATCGGAAACCGGCCGCGCAACGAATCGCCGCACATCCGCCGGAACGCGCAACGAATCGATGCGCCCAGCGCAACGGTCACGGCTTGTCCGGATCGAACGCGCGAACGTACCGTTTTATGACCCCCACCCCACCTGTCACAGAGGTACGCCCATGCCCCCGCTGCGCACCGCACTCCTCCAGAGCTCCGGACGGCTCGGCGACACCGCCGAGAACCTGAAGCGGCTCGACGAGGCCGCGTCGCGCGCCGCACAGGGCGGGGCCGGGCTCCTCGTGACCTCGGAGATGTTCCTGACCGGCTACGCGCTGGACCTCCAGGAGGTGCCGGGGTACGCCGAACCGGCCGACGGCGAGTCCGCCCACGCCATCGCGGGCATCGCCCGCCGCCACGGGATCGCCGTCCTGTACGGCTACCCGGAGCGGGACGGCGACACCGTCTACAACTCGGCGCAGCTGATCGGCCCCGACGGCGCCCGGCTGGCGAACTACCGCAAGACCCACCTGTTCGGCGGCTTCGAACGGGACGCCTTCACCCCGGGCGACACCCCCGTCGTCCAGGCGGACCTGAACGGCCTCCGCGTCGGCATCATGATCTGCTACGACGTGGAGTTCCCCGAGAACGTACGGGCGCACGCGCTCGCCGGGACCGACCTCCTCCTGGTCCCGACCGCGCAGATGCACCCCTTCCAGTTCGTCGCCGAACAGCTGGTCCCCGTACGGGCCTTCGAGAACCAGATGTACGTCGCGTACGTCAACCGGACCGGCCCCGAGGGCGAGTTCGAGTTCGTCGGCCTCAGCTGCCTCGCCGCCCCCGACGGGGCCACCCGCACCCGTGCGGGCCGCGGCGAGGAAATGGTGTTCGGCGAGGTCGACCCCGAGCTCCTCGAGGCCTCGCGCGAGACCAACCCGTACCTGCGCGACCGCCGCCCGGGGCTCTACGCCTCCCTCGTCTGAGCCCTCCGCTCCGCCCGTTCCGCCCTCCCCGCCCTGCCTGCTCTGCCGCAAGGAGACGTGCCCCCATGACGTCCACGGTGCCCACCACCGCCGTTCCGCACAGCGACGGCCAGCCCCCGATCACCATGTTCGGGCCGGACTTCCCGTACGCCTACGACGACTTCCTCGCCCACCCGGCGGGCCTGGGCCAGATACCGGCGACCGAGCACGGCACCGAGGTCGCCGTCATCGGCGGCGGCCTGTCCGGCATCATCTCCGCCTACGAGCTGATGAAGATGGGCCTCAAGCCCGTCGTGTACGAGGCCGACCAGATCGGCGGCCGGCTGCGCACCGTCGGCTTCGAGGGCGCCGGCACCGAGGGCCTGACCGCGGAGATGGGCGCCATGCGCTTCCCGCCGTCCTCCACCGCGCTCCAGCACTACATCGACCTCGTGGGCCTGCACACCGAGCCCTTCCCGAACCCGCTGTCCGAGGCCACCCCCTCGACGGTCGTGGACCTCAAGGGCGAGACCCACTACGCCGAGACCATCGCCGACCTCCCGCAGGTCTACCGCGACGTCGCCGCCGCGTGGAACGCCTGCCTCGACGAGGGCGCCGACTTCTCCGACATGAACACCGCGATGCGCGAGCGGGACGTCCCGCGCATCCGCGAGATCTGGGCGAAGCTCGTCGAGAAGCTCGACGACGAGACCTTCTACGGCTTCCTCTGCAAGTCCGAGGCCTTCCAGTCCTTCCGCAAGCGCGAGATCTTCGGCCAGGTCGGTTTCGGCACCGGCGGCTGGGACACCGACTTCCCGAACTCCATCCTGGAGATCCTGCGCGTCGTCTACACCGAGGCGGACGACCACCACCGCGGCATCGTCGGCGGCTCCCAGCAGCTGCCGCTGCGCCTGTGGGAGCGCGAGCCCGAGAAGATCCTGCACTGGGCCCAGGGCACGTCCCTGTCCTCCCTGCACGACGGCACCCCGCGCCCCGCGGTCACCCGCCTGCACCGCACGGCCGGCAACCGCATCACCGTGACGGACGCCTCCGGCGACATCCGCACGTACCGCGCCGCGATCTTCACGGCCCAGTCGTGGATGCTGCTGTCGAAGATCGCGTGCGACGACACGCTCTTCCCGATCGACCACTGGACGGCGATCGAGCGCACCCACTACATGGAGTCCTCGAAGCTCTTCATCCCCGTGGACCGGCCGTTCTGGCTGGACAAGGACGAGGAGACGGGCCGCGACGTCATGTCGATGACCCTGACCGACCGCATGACCCGCGGCACCTACCTGCTGGACAACGGCCCGGACCAGCCCGCCGTCATCTGCCTCTCGTACACCTGGTGCGACGACAGCCTGAAGTGGCTTCCGCTGTCCGCGAACGAGCGGATGGAGGTCATGCTGAAGTCCCTCGGCGAGATCTACCCCAAGGTCGACATCCGCCGCCACATCATCGGCAACCCGGTGACCGTGTCGTGGGAGAACGAGCCCTACTTCATGGGCGCGTTCAAGGCCAACCTGCCGGGGCACTACCGCTACCAGCGCCGCCTGTACACGCACTTCATGCAGGACCGCCTGCCCGAGGACAAGCGCGGCATCTTCCTCGCGGGCGACGACATCTCCTGGACGGCCGGCTGGGCCGAGGGCGCGGTCCAGACGGCCCTGAACGCGGTCTGGGGCGTCATGCACCACCTCGGCGGGTCCACGGACGCCGCCAACCCGGGCCCGGGCGACGTCTTCGACGAGATCGCCCCGGTCGAACTCCCCGAGGACTGATCCTTCACGCGCCGCTCGCGCGGCTCGGCCCTGGCGGGCCTCCCCGGCTTCGCGCCGCTGCGCCGGACTCCGTCCGGCGGATGCGGAGCGGAGCCGGTTCGCGTTGCGGGGGCCGGTGGGTCGGGTGCAGGTGGTTGGCCGCTGCGCGGGGCTGAATCAGCCTCGCCGGCGTTTGAGGCGCGGGGTCTGGGGCGGAGCCCCAGGGAACGGTGGAAGGGCGGGTAGGGGACCTCGCCCCGCGCAGCGGCATGCCCGTCACGCGCAGCGGAACGTCACCAGAGAGACGGCCCGCACCGCGCAGCGGACCGGCCCGTCGGCGTGAGCAGGCAGCGGCATACCAGCCCCACCCCCGCGTCGAGGGACTCCTCGAACTCCTCGGCCAGGTCGGGCGAGCGCCGCAGGGTCCACAGCAGCCGCGCCGAGGCCCAGGCCCCCGCGCGGGCCCGCTCCAGGCTCCAGGAGCCCAGCAGATGGGTGAGCGGGTCGGCGACCTCCAGCAGGTCCGGGCCCGGCATCAGGTCCTCCCGGATGCGCTCCTCCAGGGAGACCAGGGTGTCGCCGACCCGGTGGAAGTCCGCTTCGAGGGCCGCCGGCGGGCAGTCCAGCACGCGGCAGGTGGACACCACCGCGAGGGCCAGGTCGTGCCCGATGTGGGCGTTGATCCCGGCCAGCGCGTGCTGGAGGGGCCGCACGCCCGGGTGGCGGCGGTACTGGAGCAGCGGGCGCCAGCAGGCCGGGGCCCGGTCCGCCTCCACCGCCGTCAGGTACCGCTCCGCGAACCGCACGGCCAGCGTCTCGGCCCGCCGGGGCGCCGGGAACTCGCCCTGGCCGATCCGCCGGTGCAGGGTCTGCGTCACGGTCATGTACACCCGGTTGAAGACGGCCACACCGTCCTGCGCGGGGAGCCGCTCGTCCAGGGCGCGCATCCGCGCGAGTACCGCTTCCATGGGAGGCAGCGTCCCAGCCGGGGCGGCCCGTGCGGGGAACTTGGCCGTGCGCTTCGCCGGTTCGGGCGAAGACCCGTCAACCCCGCTTGTCGCCCCCGGCGTCGGCGTCGTAGGCCGAGGTGCCGGAGTCCAGCAGCGGCTCCTGCTCCTTCAGGTGCGCCGGGGCGAAGTAGCGCAGCGTGTGGTAGCCGGTGATCACCACGATCGTGCCGAGGGCGATGCCGCCCAGCTCGAAGCTGTCGGTGAAGCGCAGCGTGACCCCGCCGACGCCGATGATGATGCCCGCCGCGGCCGGCACCAGGTTCAGCGGATTGCGCAGGTCCACCCGGCCGTTCAGCCAGATCTGCGCGCCGAGCAGGCCGATCATGCCGTACAGGATCACGGTGATGCCGCCCAGCACCCCGCCGGGGATCGCGGCCACGACGGCCCCGAACTTCGGGCAGAGGCCGAAGAGCAGGGCGAATCCGGCCGCCGCCCAGTAGGCCGCGGTGGAGTAGACGCGGGTGGCCGCCATGACGCCGATGTTCTCGGAGTACGTGGTGTTCGGCGGGCCGCCGACCGCGGTGGAGAGCATGGACGCGGCGCCGTCGGCGGCGATGGCGGTGCCGAGCTTGTCGTCGAGCGGGTCGCCGGTCATCTCGCCGACGGCCTTGATGTGCCCGGCGTTCTCGGCGATCAGGGCGATGACGACCGGCAGCGCGATCAGGATCGCCGACCACTCGAAGGACGGCGCGTGGAAGGACGGCAGGCCGATCCAGTCGGCCTTGCCGACGCCGGAGAGGTCGAGCCGCCAGTGGTCCACCGCCTCGGTGCCGCCCACCGGGGAGTGGATCTTGCCGAAGACCAGGTCGAAGACCCAGGAGACGGCGTACCCGAAGACCAGGCCCAGGAAGATCGCGATGCGCGACCAGAAGCCGCGCAGGCAGACCACCGCGAGCCCGGTGAACAGCATGGTCAGCAGCGCCGTCCACTGGTCCTGGGGCCAGTACGTCGAGGCCGTCACCGGCGCCAGGTTGAAGCCGATCAGCATCACGACCGCGCCCGTCACCACCGGCGGCATCGCCGCGTGGATGATCCGCGCCCCGAACCGCTGGACGGCCAGACCCGCGAGGAAGAGCGCCGCGCCGACGGTGAAGACCGCGCCGGTGACCACCGCGCTGTCCCCGCCGCCCGCCCGGATCGCCGCCGCGACGCCCACGAAGGAGAGCGAGCAGCCCAGGTAGGAGGGGACCCGGCCGCGGGTCGCCAGGAGGAAGATCACCGTCGCGACGCCCGACATCATGATCGCCAGGTTCGGGTCCAGGCCCATGAGGACCGGGGCGACGAAGCTGGCGCCGAACATCGCCACGACGTGCTGGGCGCCGAGCCCGGCGGTGCGCGGCCACGAGAGCCGCTCCTCGGGCCGCACCACCGCGCCGGGGGCGGGGGTCCGCCCGTCTCCGTGCAGGGTCCAGCGCACGCCGAAGCCCATGTCCCACCACTTCCGTTCCGTCGGCCGATCAAGCATCCTGGCCGCCTGCCGGTCGATCACCACGGAGATCACCGCAGCGGGCCAGCGGATATATTACGGCCGGATAGGAGCTGGTTCGTCCCGATTGGCGGCACCGGCCGCTCCCGACACCCGCCCGGGCCGCAGCACCCCCGCCCCCACGGTCAGCGCACACGCCAGCAGGGTGACCAGCCCGAAGGACACCACCAGAGAGCTGGCGTCCGCCACCGCCCCGATCGCCGACGGTGCGATCAGCCCCGAGGTGTACGTGATCGTCGCCACCCCGGCGATCGCCTGCGCCGGAGCCGGCCCGCTGCGCGCCGCCGCCGCGAAGGCCAGCGGCACCACCACCGCGATGCCGAGCCCGATCATCGCGAAGCCCGCCATGACCGCCGCCGGGTGCCGGACGCCGATCACCACCAGCCCGCCCGCGACGGCCAGTGCGCCGCCCGCCCGTACCGTACGCACCGCCCCGAACCGGTCCACCACCCGGTCCCCGGCCAGCCGGGCCACGGCCATGGTCAGGGCGAACGCGGTGGTGGAGGCGGCGGCCGGACCCGCCGCCGCGCCCAGCACGTCCCGCAGGTACACCGCCGACCAGTCCAGGCTCGCCCCCTCCGCGAAGACCGCGCAGAAGCCCACCCCGCCGATCAGCAGGGCCGCCCTCGGGGGCCGGGCGAAGCGCGGCGGGGCCTCCTCCCCGTGCCCGGCGCGCAGGTCCAGCACCCCGCGTACGGCGACCAGCCCGGCGGCGGTCAGCGCCAGCGCCGCGACCAGGTGGTGCAGCCGGGCGTCGGCCCCCGCGTGCGCGGCGACCGTACCGAGGGCCGAGCCCAGCAGCGCGCCCACGCTCCACATGCCGTGCAGCGAGGACATCACGGAGCGGCCGAGCCGGTTCTCCGTCTCCACGCCGAGGGCGTTCATCGCCACGTCCGACATCCCGGAGGTCGCCCCGTAGACGAAGAGCGCCCCGCACAGGGTCCACAGGTTCGGGGCCAGGCCCGGCAGGACCAGCGACAGGGTCCACAGGGCCAGCAGCCCGCGCAGGGCGGCGCGGGCGCCGAAGCGGTGGCTGATCCGCCCGGCCAGCGGCATCGCGAGCGCCGCGCCGAGGGCGGGGAAGGCGAGCGCCAGCCCCAGGGTGCCCGCGCCGAGCTGGGCGTGCTCCTGGATCCAGGGGATGCGGGTGGCGAAGGAGCCGGTGACGGCCCCGTGGACGCAGAAGACGGCGGCTATCGCGAAGCGGGCGCGGCGCAGGCGCGCCGGGCTGAGGTCCTGTTCCCCGGTCATGGACGTAAACTATCAGGGAGCCTGCCTGATAGTTAGAGTTCCCGCCTCCCTAAGATGGGCGCCGTGACCCCTGCCAAGGTGCTGACCCCCGCCGCGACGGCCCCGCCGTCCCCCGCCTCGCCGAGCACGGCCCGGGCCATCAACGACCGCCTCGCCCTCGGACTCCTCCAGGAGGAGGGGCCCCTGACGGCGGCCCAGCTCAAGCGGCTGACCGGGCTGTCCCGCCCCTCCGTCGCCGACCTCGTCGAACGGCTCGGCGAGGCCGGGCTGATCGAGGTCGTCGGGGAGTCCGGCGCACAGCGCCGGGGGCCCAACGCCCGCCTCTACGGGATCGTCGCCGGCCGCGCCCACCTGGCCGCCCTGGACGTACGGACCGACAGCGCGACCGCCGTGGTCACCGACCTCCTCGGCCGCCCCCTGGCCCGCGCCGCCCTGCCCGTCGACGCGGTCGGCGAGGCCGTGGCCCGGCTGGCGGAGCTGGCCCGGGAGGCCGGAGCCCGGGAACTGCACACCGTGGTCGTCGGCGCCCCCGGCCTGGTCGCCCCGGCGAGCGGCGAACTGCGCGACACCGGCGGCCTCCCCGCCTGGCACCGGGACCTGGTGGCCGCGCTCCAGGAGGGGCTGCCCGCCCGGGTGCTGGTGGAGAACGAGACCAACCTGGCGGCCCTCGCCGAGCAGCGCGTCGGCGCCGCCCGGGACCTGGACTCCTTCGTGCTGCTGTGGCTCGGCGCGGGCGTCGGCGCCGCCGTCGTCCTGGACGGGCGGCTGCGCCGGGGCGCCTCCGGCGGGGCCGGCGAGATCGGCTTCCTGCCCGTCCCCGGGACCGCGGGGCTGCCCTCCGCCACCGACTGCGCCGGCGGCTTCCACTCCCTGGCCGGACGCGCCGCGGTGGCCGCCCTGGCGGCGGAACACGGCTTCACCGGGCCCCCGGAGGAGGCGGTGGCCGGAGCGGCCGGGGAGGCCTTCCTCGACGCCCTCGCCGGCCGGCTCTCCCTCGGGGCGGCGGCCGTCGCCGCCGTCCTGGACCCGGGCTGCGTGGTCCTCGGCGGGGAGCTCGGCCGCGCGGGCGGCGACGCCCTGGCCGCCCGCGTCGCGGAGCGCCTGGCCGCCCTGACCCCCGTCCCGACCGAGGTCCGCGCCACCGGGCTGGGCGGCCCGGCCGTCCTGGAGGGGGCCCGCCTGGCCGCCCGGGCGGCCGCCCAGGACGAGCTGTTCGGCTGAGCCCCTCCCGGCTGAGCACTCCCGGCTGAGCCCCCCGGCTGAGCCCCCGGCTCACTTCCTCCGCTGGAGGAACTCCCCGAAGGTGATCCGGCCCACCGCCCGCCCGGGAGCCAGGTTCCCGCCGCGCCGGAAGCCCGCGTACGCCTTGCCCGCGAGCGGCAGCGGGACCACGCGCCGCCTGCTCCCGGTCGCCGCGAGGTAGGCGCGGCCCCAGTCCGCCAGCGTGCGGGTCTCCGGGCCGCCCATGTCGGGCACCCGGCCCGCCGGGACCGGCACGGCCAGCTCCGCGAGCCGGTCCGCCACCTCCTCGACGGCGACCGGCTGGACCCGTACGCCCCCGGGCAGCGGGACCACCGGCAGCTTCGCCGCCGTGGCCACCACCTGCGCCACCAGGTCGTGGAACTGGGTCGTGCGCAGGACGGTCACGCCCAGCCCGGAGTCCTCCAGCATCCGCTCCACCCGCCGCTTCACCGCGTAGTACCCGAGCGGCACCACGTCCACCCCGACGATCGAGATGTAGACGACGTTGGTGACGGTCCCGCTGCGCCGGGCCGCCGCGATCAGGTGCCGGGCCGCGAGGTCGTCGCCGCCGCGCGGCGAGCTGGCGCAGTGCACCACCACCTGCGCACCCGTCATCGCCGCGTCCAGCCCGCTGCCGTCCCGCAGGTCCACGGGGAATTCGGGGGAGTGCCGGCTCAGGACCCGGACCTCGTGGCCCCGGGCCCGCAGCCGGTCGACGACCAGTGCCCCGAGGTTTCCGGTGCCGCCGGTGACGAGGATCGTGCTCATGGGGGTGTCCTTCCGTGGGGAGTGCCTTCCCCCAGATGACAGAACAGGGCCGCGGAATGTGACGTGCCGCGCGCGGAGGGCCCGTACGCGCGAGGACCCGGTGGCCGCCGGGCCACCGGGTCCTCACCTCTGCTCAGTCACCGCGGGTCAGCAGGCGCCCTGGTCCTTCCAGACGCCCCACTGGCCGGTGGTGCCGGGCTCCTCGTTCTGGGTCCACCACTGGGCCTTCCAGGTGTGTCCCTTGTGCGAGACCACGTTCCCGGAGTTGTAGACCGTGCCCGCCACGTACGCCGGGGAGGTGCAGGTCCCGGGGGTGGTCGGCGGGGTCGTCGGGGGAGTGGTGGGCGGGGTGGTCGGCGGGGTCGTCGGAGGGGTGGTCGGAGGGGTGCTGCCGCCGCCCGGCTCGCCGGTGGTGGTGCCGCGCGCCAGGTCACCGGCGAGGGCGTAGGTGGTGCCGGAGATGTTCACCGTCCAGTTGGAGGGGGTGGACACCGGCAGGTAGTAGTTGAACGCCAGGTCGACCGAGGCGCCCGGGGCCAGCGTCTGCCAGGCCGGGAGCTTCAGGGAGACCCGCTGGAAGTCGCCCTTCAGGCCGCCGACGTTGTTGCCGGAGTGGCCGGTGGCGATGATCTTCGTACCGAAGCCGGACTGGTCCGAGGCGTTGGCCGGGGCCGAGGTGCCGTAGTCGAACTGGAACTCGGTGCCGCCGGGCAGCGTGGTCTTCGTGTTGTTGGTGATCTTGAGCTTCGGGGTGATCGGGTAGTTGGAGTCGCCCAGCTTGAACTCGGTGAACTCCGTCTTGATGTCCACGGCCTGCGTCGGCAGCGCGGTGGCGCCCGCCTTCTTCGCCCCGTACGGGGTGGCGGCCTTGAACTTGTCGTACATCAGCGAGGTGAGGGTGTCGCCCATCTCGTACTGGCCCTTGGCCGCGTTGTACGCGTAGTCGCCGGCCAGCTCCCAGACCATCGTGCCGCCGATGCCCTTGTCGACCACGTAGTCGGCCTTGGCGGCCACCGACTGCTCGTCCTCCGTGGAGAGGAAGACCTTCTTCTGGGCGTTCCACAGCCACGGCGCCACCAGCGTGGAGTCGTACTTGCGGGCGTAGGTGCCGGTCAGGGTGGTGTTCGCGGGGAAGCCGTACTTGGTGACGTAGTCGCCGACGACGCCCTTCTCCAGGTTCTTGGCGTGCCACATCGGGTTGGAGCCCGCCGGGGACTCGACCCCGTTGGTGTCCTTGTCGTGCCACAGGTTGTCGATGCCGACCGCGCCGTCGCCGCACTTGGTCAGACCGGCGCCCGCCGGGCAGCTGGTGGCCGGGGCCTTGCCCCACAGGCCGTCCGTGCCGCCCTGCACGTTCTTGAAGCCGCGGGTGTAGTACGGCAGGCCGATGTTGATCCGGCCCGACGGCATCGAACCGCGGAAGTAGTGGTAGGCCCAGTCGGTGTTGAGGTAGCCGACCCCGCCGTACTGGGAGGTGGAGTAGACGCCCGCGGCCGCCAGCTCGGCGTCCTTGCCGTCGTCGAAGAGGGAGGCGTTGGGGCCGACGTACTCGTTCCAGGCGCCGTGCAGGTCGTAGGACATGATGTTGACGTAGTCCAGGTACTGCTGCATCTGGAACGTCTCCATGCCCCGCAGCAGGTAGCCGGAGGAGGGGGCGGCGACCGAGAGCAGGTAGTGCTTGCCGTCGGCGGCGCCCGCGCGGTCGAGCTTCTCGCGCAGCGTCTTCATGAGGACGTCGTAGCCCTTGACCAGGCCGGCGCGGCGGGCGTTGGACAGCTGCCAGTCCAGCGGGTTGCCCGCGTCCTTCATGGTGGTCGGGTACTCGTAGTCGATGTCGACGCCGTTGAACCCGTACTTGCGGATGAACTCGACGGAGGAGTCCGCGAAGGTGTTGATGCCGGCCGTGTTCACCGAGCCGTCGGCGTTGGTGGCCATCGAGTAGAAGCCGCCGGAGGCGACCCGGTTGCCGTCGTCGCCGAAGTAACCGCCGGTCTCGGCCCAGCCGCCGACCGAGATCAGCGTCTTCACGTTCGGGTACTGCTTCTTGAACTTGTTCAGCAGGTTGAAGTGGCCCTTGTAGGGGAGGGCCGGGTCCATCTCGGCCCCCGCGACGCCCGGCCAGGTCATCCCGGTGGCGGCGTTGTTCGCGTTGTCCGCGCCGACCGAGAGCTTGTTGTCGGCGCCGACGTGGGCGAAGGCGTAGTTCAGGTGGGTGACCTTGGACCACGGGATGTTGTTGGCGAGGTAGGCGGGGCTGCCGTCCTTGCCGGTGCGCCAGCCGGTGAAGTATCCGATGACGCGGCGCTGGTGGTCGGCGCCCATCTTCTCGCGGCCTTCGGTGTCGTAGACCGAGCAGTACGGGACGTCGACGCCGGTGGTCTTGTAGAGCCCGTCCGGGCGACAGGACTCGTTGTCGGCGGCGTGCGAGACGCCGGTCGAGAGCCCGCCGACCAGCAGTCCGGCGATCGTGGCGCCGGATGCCAGGAGCATCGCTCTCGTACGTGTGGGGGACGGCATGGTGCCTCCTGGGGAGGGGAGGATGGCAGGGCCAACGTGCGGCAACAGGCAGGAAGGTGGCGCTGGTTGACCCGTGACGTGCGCACGTCGGCGGGCCGGCTCCCGGGGAAGATGAAGGGAACGTTAAAAGGACTAGACCAACCCGTCAATAGGTCTGGACCAAAGCCGCGCAGGGCGAGATCGGGACACAGGTGGCGCAAGAGGAGCGCTCGAGAGCGGCACTCCTGTGAGCCAGGCCACAGCGCTTCACCCGCATGGCCCCCGATCGCCCGTGGCACACTGGCCCTAGTACCAGTAGCAGCGCACTCCGGGGTCGGTGTAATTCCGAACCGGCGGTATAGTCCGCGACCCGTCCGCATCCAGCGGCCGGTTGACCAGGTGAAATTCCTGGACCGACGGTTAAAGTCCGGATGGGAGGCAGTGCGCGGCGGGCCAGTCACCGGTACGCCGCCGTCGGCGGTCCATCGGCGTATTCCCAGCGGATACGTGTCGGACGGACCGTGTTGTCCGGCCTCGGCGTCCCCGCGTGCGCTACCCGCTTCATCTGTCGTATCCCGACAGGCCCCGGAGTCCGTGCCCGATGAGGCAGGAGGACCCGGTGGCGATACACGCCGCGCAGGCAGCACCCGACCCGAGCATCACCGCGATGCGCCGGGCCATCGAGCTGGCCTCCCGCGGACTCGGCTCCACCAGCCCCAACCCCGTCGTCGGCTGCGTCATCACCGACCCCGCGGGCGCCGTCGTCGGCGAAGGCTGGCACCAGCGGGCCGGAGGCCCCCACGCCGAGGTCCACGCCCTGCGCGCGGCGGGAGACGCCGCCCGCGGCGGCACCGCCTACGTCACCCTCGAACCCTGCAACCACACCGGGCGCACGGGCCCCTGCGCCCAAGCCCTCGTCGAGGCCGGCATCACCCGCGTGGTCTACGCCGTCTCCGACCCGAACCCGCAGGCCAGCGGTGGCGGAGCCACCCTCCGTGCCGCCGGGATCGCCACCGAGGCGGGGCTCCTGGCCGACGAGGCCGAGCAGGGCAACACCGCCTGGCTGACCTCCGTACGCCTGGGCCGGCCGCACGTCACCTGGAAGTACGCCGCCACCCTCGACGGCCGCAGCGCCGCCGAGGACGGCAGCAGCCGCTGGATCACCTCCCCGGAGTCCCGCGCCGACGTCCACCGGCTGCGCGCCGAGGCCGACGCGGTCCTCGTCGGCGGCGGCACCCTGCGCGCCGACGACCCCCACCTCGCGGTCCGGGGCGTCGACGGAGCCGTCCAGCCGCTGCGCGTCGCCCTCGACACCCGCGCCGGCCTCCCGGCCACCGCCCGCATCCTCGACGGCGCCGGCCCCACCCTGATCGTCACCGGGGAGGACGCCGACACCGCGCACCTGCCCGGCACCGAGGTGCTGCGGCTGCCCCTGCGCGACGGCCGCCTCCCCCTCGACCGGCTCCTCGCCGAGCTGTACGGGCGCGGAGTGCGCTCCGTCCTCCTCGAAGGCGGCCCCACCCTCGCCGGAGCCTTCCTGGAAGCAGGGGCCGTGGACCGCGTCGTCGGCTACATCGCCCCGGCCCTCCTCGGCGCCGGCCCCGCCGCCCTCGCGGGCGCGGGCATCACGAACATCGCCCACGCGGTACGCCTCGACATCACCGAGGCCGTCCGCACCGGCCCCGATCTGCGCATCACCGCCGTTCCCGCCAACGCCCACAAGGAGCACTGAGTGTTCACCGGAATCGTCGAAGAACTGGGCGAGGTCACCGCCGTCGAGCAGCTCGCCGACGCCTCCCGCTTCCGCCTGCGCGGCCCCGTCGTCACCGAGGGCGCCAAGCACGGCGACTCGATCGCGGTCAACGGCGTCTGCCTGACCGTGGTGGAGACCGAGGACGGCGAGTTCACCGCCGACGTCATGCAGGAGACCCTCGACCGCTCCAGCCTCGGCGCCCTCGCCGCCGGTTCCAGGGTCAACCTGGAGCGCCCCATGGCCCTCGGCGGACGGCTCGGCGGCCACCTCGTCCAGGGCCACGTGGACGGCACCGGCCGGATCGTCTCCCGCACCCCCTCGGAGCACTGGGAGATCGTCAAGGTCTCGCTGCCGGAGAACCTCGCAAGGTACGTCGTAGAGAAGGGCTCTATCACTGTGGACGGCGTCAGCCTCACCGTGGTCGAGGCCGCCGCCGACTACTTCACCATCAGCCTCATCCCCACCACCCTCGCGCTGACCACCCTCGGCATCAAGCAGAGCGGCGACCCGGTCAACCTCGAGGTCGACGTCCTCGCGAAGTACGTCGAGCGCCTGCTGGCCGCCGGCGTGAACCCCCTCCACGCGAAGGAGACGGAGCAGTGACCGCCCTGACCTGGCTCAACACCCAGGCCTTCGAGGTGTTCGGCCAGAAGGTCATCTGGTCCGACATGATCGGCAACCTGATGGGCCTGGCCGCCCTCGCCCTCGGCTGGCGCCGCTCCATATGGACCTGGCCCGCCCAGCTCCTCTCCGGCCTGATCCTGGTCGCCGCCTACGCCTCCGCCCACCTCGCGGGCGGCGTCGGCAAGCAGCTCCTGGTGATCGCGGTCGCCGTCTGGGGCTGGCGCGCCTGGCAGCTCGGCCGGCAGAAGGCCCAGGACGGCTCCATCGCCGTCCGCACCGCCACCTGGAAGGAGCGCGGCCTGCTCCTCGCCGGGGCGGCCGCCGGAACCCTCGCCGTGGGCGGCCTGTTCACCCTCTTCCCGGACCTGTCGTGGAGCCCGTGGGCCGACGCCTACATCTTCGTCGGCACGATCGTGGCGATGGTGGCCCAGGCCCGCGGCCTGGTCGAGTTCTGGTTCGCCTGGCTCCTCGTCGACCTCGTCGGCGTCCCCCTCGCCTTCAACAGCGGCCTGGCCTTCTCCGGCCTCGTCTACGTCGTCTACTTCGCGCTCGTCCTGTGGGGCGCCTACGACTGGTACCAGCGCTCGCGCACCACCCCCGCCACGGTTCTCGAAGGAGCAACGGCATGACCACCATCCTCAAGTCCGTGCCGGACCCGGCCGAGCAGGCCGCCCAGGAGACCTTCCGCCTCGACCCCGTCGAGCAGGCCATCCGCGACATCGCCGCCGGCCGCCCCGTGGTCGTCGTCGACGACGAGGACCGCGAGAACGAGGGCGACCTCGTCATCGCGGCCGAGAAGGCCACCCCCGAGATCGTCGCGTTCATGATGAGCGAGTGCCGGGGCCTGATCTGCGCACCGATGGAGGGCCCCGAGCTGGAGCGCCTGGAGCTCCCGCAGATGGTCCAGAACAACACCGAGTCGATGAAGACGGCCTTCACCGTCTCCGTCGACGCCACCGCCGCGCACGGCGTCACCACCGGCATCTCCGCCGCCGACCGCGCCACCACCCTGCGCCTGCTGGCCAACGGGACCTCCGAGCCCGGCGACTTCGTCCGCCCCGGCCACATCTTCCCGCTGCGCGCCAAGCCCGGCGGCGTCCTGGTCCGCAACGGCCACACCGAGGCCGCCGTCGACCTCGCCCGCCTCGCGGGCCTGCGCCCGGCCGGCGCCATCGTGGAGATCGCCGGCGAGGACGGGGTCATGCTCCGGCTGCCCGAGCTGATCCCCTTCGCCCGCAAGCACGGCCTGACGATCATCTCCATCGAGGACCTGATCGCCTACCGCCGCTCCGCCGAGCCGACCGTGCGCCGCGAGGCCGAGGTCAGCCTGCCCACCGCCGCCGGCGAGTTCACGGCGTACGGCTACCGCTCCACCGCCGACGGCGTCGAGCACGTCGCCCTCGTCCACGGCGAGGTCGGCGACGGCGAGGACGTCCTGGTCCGGATGCACTCCGAATGCCTGACCGGCGACATCTTCCAGTCCCAGCGCTGCGACTGCGGCCCCCAGCTCCAGGCCGCCATGGCCCGCATCCAGGCCGAGGGCCGCGGCGTGGTCGTCTACCTGCGCGGGCACGAGGGCCGCGGCATCGGACTGCTGTCCAAGCTGCGCGCCTACGAGCTCCAGGAGCGCGGCCGCGACACCCTGGACGCCAACCTGGAACTCGGCCTGCCCGCCGACGCCCGCGACTACGGGGCCGGCGCCCAGATGCTCGCCGACCTCGGCGTCCGCAGCGTCCGGCTGCTGACCAACAACCCCGACAAGTCGGCCGCCCTGGTCCGCCACGGCATCGCCGTCAGCGGCCGGGAGGCCATGCCCGTCGAGGCCGGCGAGCACAACCTGCGGTACCTGCGCACCAAGCGGGACCGGATGGGCCACGACCTGCCCTGGCTGGAGGGTGCCGTACCCACCTCCGCCTGCGGCAACCAGTAACCAGTAACCAGTCACCACCAACCACCCACCACGCGGACCGAAACACCGAGGAGCAGAGCTGTGAGCGGCAAGGGCGCACCCGAACTGAGCGTGAAGAACTGCGGAGACCTCCGGGTGGCCGTGATCGCGGCCCAGTGGCACGAGAAGGTCATGGACGGACTGGTCGACGGCGCCCTGCGGGCCCTGCACGAGCTGGGCATCGACGAGCCCACCCTGCTCCGCGTCCCCGGCAGCTTCGAGCTCCCGGTCGTCGCGAAGGTGCTGGCCGGCCGCGGCTACGACGCCATCGTCGCCCTCGGCGTGGTCATCCGCGGTGGCACCCCGCACTTCGACTACGTCTGCCAGGGCGTCACCCAGGGCCTGGTGCAGGTGTCGATCGACACCGGAGTCCCGGTCGGCTTCGGCGTCCTGACCTGCGACAACGACGAGCAGGCGCTGGACCGCGCCGGCCTTGAGGGATCGAACGAGGACAAGGGGCACGAAGCGGTCACCGCCGCCGTCTCCACCGCCATGACGCTGCGCACCGTCAGCGAGCCCTGGCGGTAGTCCAAGGAGTGAACCCCGGCACCGGGGGACCCGGCCGAGCCCGTACTCTAAGGGCATCATGGCGAACGAATCCGTTAAGACCTTCGAAGAGCTCTTCGCAGAGCTCCAGCTCAAGGCCGCCAACGGCGACCCCAGCACCTCCCGTACCGCCGAGCTCGTGGGCAAGGGCGTCCATGCCATCGGCAAGAAGGTCGTCGAGGAGGCCGCCGAGGTCTGGATGGCCGCCGAGTACGAGGGCAAGGAAGCCGCCGCCGAGGAGATCTCCCAGCTGCTCTACCACGTCCAGGTGATGATGGTGGCGCGCGGGATCTCCCTCGCCGACGTCTACGCGCACCTCTAGGCCGGAGCCCGTAGTACCGGGGCCCCGCCCCGCCCACACCCTTTCGCACCCACGCACCAAAGGAAGCCCATGCTGCGCATCGCCGTCCCCAACAAGGGTTCACTCTCCGGACCGGCGTCGGCGATGCTCCATGAGGCCGGCTACCGCCAGCGCAAGGAGTCCAAGGAACTCGTCACGGTCGACCCCGACAACGAGGTCGAGTTCTTCTACCTCCGCCCGAAGGACATCGCGATCTACGTCGCCTCGGGCAAGCTGGACATCGGCATCACCGGCCGGGACCTGCTCCTCGACTCCGGCGCGAACGCCGAGGAGATCCTGCCGCTGAACTTCGGCCGGTCCACCTTCCGCTACGCCACCAAGCCCGGCACCGCCAAGGGCCCCGAGGACTTCGGCGGGATGACGATCGCGACCTCGTACGAGGGAATCGTCGCCAAGCACCTCGCCGACCAGGGCATCACCGCCTCCGTCGTCCACCTGGACGGCGCCGTCGAGACCGCCATCGAGCTCGGCGTCGCGCAGGTCATCGCCGACGTCGTCGAGACCGGCACCAGCCTGCGCAACGCCGGCCTGGAGGTCATCGGCGAGCCGATCCTCAAGTCCGAGGCGACCGTCATCCGCCGCACCGGCGCCGACAACGACGACCCCAAGGTCGCGCAGTTCCTGCGCCGCCTCCAGGGCGTCCTCGTGGCCCGCAGCTACGTGATGATGGACTACGACTGCCGCGCCGAGCACCTGGAGCGCGCTGTCGCCCTCACCCCGGGCCTGGAGTCGCCGACGATCTCCCCGCTCCACAACGAGGGCTGGGTCGCGGTCCGCGCCATGGTCCCCGCCAAGGAAGCCCAGCGGATCATGGACGACCTGTACGAGCTCGGCGCGCGCGCGATCCTCACCACCTCGATCCACGCCTGCCGCCTCTAGGACGGTCCCGGCCGCGGGAGGGTCCCACCCGGACCCTCCCCGGCCCCGCCGCCTCCCCGTACGGCGCAGCACCCCCGCGCCGTCCTCCCGTACGCCACCCCAGAAGGCCCAGCGCACCATGAGCGAGTCCGCCGCCCAGCCCGCACCCCCCGCCCTGCCGGTCACCTTCCGGCCGAACCGCACCCGGGCGGTGCTGCTCAGCGTCGGGTCCGTCATGTTCGCCACCATCACGGCGATCGCGATGCTCCTGGAGAACCTCAGCCCCGGCGAGCGGATCAGCTTCGTCTTCACCGCCGCCCTGATGGCCTCCGTCCTCGTCCTGCTCAGCCGCCCCAAGGTGGTCGCGGACGAGACCGGCGTCACCGTGGTGAACCTCACCACCACCCGCCGCCTGGAGTGGGCGCAGATCCTCCGCGTCAACCTCCGCCCCGGCGACCCGTGGGTCTTCCTCGACCTCAGCGACGGCACCAGCCTGCCCGTCCTCGGCATCCAGCCCGGCGTGGCCAAGGCCCGCGCCATCGGCGACGCCCGCGCCCTGCGCGCCCTCGCCGAAACCCGCGGAACCGGCACAAACGACCACTGACCCGGCCGGGCCCCGTCGCTGCGTCCCATTGCGGCGGCGATCTCAATGACTACCCTGGTGGCGGGGCGCACCCGTGCGCCCTCCCACCGCCCCGGGACCCCGTGGCCCGTGGGCACCTGCGACCAGAGGAGTGACTCCCTCCAGCAATGGACGGATCGTCCGGTAGTACCCGCGCCGCCCTCCCCACGGAGGCGGCGGCATGACCATCCCGCTACTCCTGCTCGTGGCGGCCTTCGCACTGATCCTCGCCAACGGCTTCTTCGTGGCGGCCGAGTTCGGCCTCGTCACCGTCGAGAAGCCCGAGGCCGAGCGCGCCGCAGCCGAGGGCGACCGCCGTGCCCGCACGGTCGTCGAAGCCCTGCGGGAGCTGTCCTTCCAGCTCTCCGGCACCCAGCTCGGCATCACCATCACCTCCCTCGTCGTCGGCATGCTCGCCGAACCGGCCCTCGCGGGCCTGCTGTCGGGGCCGCTCGCCGCCACCGGCCTGCCCCCGGGTGCGGTCTCCGGCGTCGCCGTCTTCACCGGCATGCTGCTCGCCTCCGCCGTGCAGATGGTCGTCGGCGAACTCGTCCCGAAGAACTGGGCGGTCTCCCGGCCGCTCCAGGTGGCCCGTTTCGTGGCCGGCCCGCAGCAGGCCTTCTCCCGGGCCTTCCGGCCCGTCATCGCCGGCCTCAACTCCGTCGCCAACCGCCTCGTGCGGGCGCTCGGGGTGGAGCCCGCCGAGGAGATGGCCTCCGCGCGCACCCCCGGCGAACTGGTCTCCCTGGTCCGCCATTCGGCCCAGGCCGGCGCCCTCGAACAGGACACCGCCGACCTCTTCGTACGGACCCTGTCGCTGGGCGAACTCACCGCCCAGCACGTCATGACCCCCCGGGTGAAGGTCAGCGCCCTCCAGCACACGGCCACCGCGGCCGACGTGCTGAACCTGACCCGCGCCACCGGCCTGTCCCGCTTCCCGGTCTACCGCGAGCGCATCGACGAGGTCACCGGCGTCGTCCACCTCAAGGACGCCCTCGCCGTGCCCGAGTCCGAACGCGCCCGCACCTCCGTCGGACGGATCTGCGTCGCCCCGCTGCTGGTCCCCGGCTCCCTGCCGGTCCAGCCGCTGCTGGAGCGGCTGCGCAGCGAACAGCCGATGGCCGTGGTCGTCGACGAGTACGGCGGCACCGCCGGCGTGGTCACCCTGGAGGACATCGTGGAGGAACTCGTCGGCGAGGTCCGCGACGAGCACGACCTCGCCGAGGACGACAGCCCCGAACTGGCCGCCGTACCCGGCGAGGACGGCCGGCCCTCCTGGGAGGCCGACGGCAGCTGCCGCGTGCACACCCTGCGCCGGATAGGCCTCGAAGTGCCCGAGGGGCCCTACGAGACCGTCGCCGGGCTCGTGGCCGACCTCCTCGGCCGGATCCCCTCACCCGGGGACCGGGCCGAGCTGCCCGGCTGGAGGCTGTCCGTCCGCCAGGTCCGCCGCAACCGCGCGGAGCGGGTGCGGCTGGTACGCCTCACGGCGGTGCCGGCCCCCGCGAGCGGCCGCCCGGCCGCCGAGCTGGAAGGCGCCGCCCGGTGAACGCGCTCCAGCTGGTCTTCGCCCTGCTCCTCGTCCTGGCGAACGGCTTCTTCGTCGGCGCCGAGTTCGCCCTCGTCTCCGTGCGCCGCAGCCAGATCGAACCGCTGGCCGGCGAGTCCAAGCGGGCCCGCCAGGTGCTGTACGGCCTGGAGAACCTGCCGCGCATGATGGCCGCCGCCCAGTTCGGCATCACCATGTGCTCGCTGACCCTCGGCGCGGTCGCCGAGCCCACGGTGGCCCGGCTGCTGGAGCCCGTCTTTCACGCCCTCCACGTGCCCGAGGGCCTGATCCACCCCCTCGGCTACGTGGTCGCCCTGTCGGCGGTGGTCTTCCTGCACCTGGTCATCGGCGAGATGGTCCCGAAGAACCTCGCCATGGCCGCCCCGGAGAAGACCGCCCTGTGGTTCAGCCCCGGCCTGGTCGCCTTCGCCCGCGTCTGCGGCCCCGTCACCACGGCGCTCGGGGCGTGCGCCGCGCTCGTCCTGCGCCTGTTCAAGGTCGAGCCCAAGGACGAGGTCGAGGCCGTCTACACCAGCGCGCAGCTGGGCCGGCTGGTGGAGGACTCCCGGCAGGCCGGGCTCCTCGAACCGGTCGAGCAGGAGCGCCTGGAGGACGCCCTGGAACTGGGCAGCCGCCCGGTCACCGACGTCCTGCTCAGGCGGGACCGCCTCGTCACGGTGGGCCCGGCCGTCACCCCCCGGCAGATCGAGCAGCTGACGGTCCGCACGGGTTACTCCCGCTTCCCCGTCCGCTCCGAGACCGGGGCCTTCATGGGGTACCTCCACGTCAAGGACGTCCTCGACCTGGAGGAGCGCGAGCGGGCGGTGCCGCAGCGGGTGTGGCGCCGGATGACCACCCTGTGCTCCACCCTCCCGCTGGACGACGCCCTCACCGTCATGCGCCGGGACGCCACCCACCTGGCCCAGGTGGCCGACCCCGCGGGCCGGATCCTGGGCCTGGTGGCCCTGGAGGACGTACTCGAAATGCTGGTCGGCGAGGTCCGCGACCCCGCCCACCGCCCCTTCGCCCGCGCCTGACCCCGGTCCGGCTCAGCCCGGGACGAGTGCCTCCCACTCGTCCCGGGTCGGGCCGTCGTGCGCCGGGGAGAAGTCCGGGTTGGCCTCCAGCCAGGCGGTGACGTGCCGGTCCACCTCGTCGCTCCCGTAGGCCTCGGCGGCGGGCTGCAGGAGGTGGCGGACCCGGGCCCGGGCCCGCATCACCACCGGGTCCTCGAAGGCACAGGCGCCCACGGCGGCGGACCGCCGGTCCGGGGGCGGGGCGCCCCCGGCGAGGCGCTGCTCGTTCCCCCGGTCGGCGGCCACCTGGTCCTCGAACCAGGGGCGCAGGCTCCGGACCGCCCAGTCGTGGTACCCGGCCGGGTCCGCGGCGGTCTCCTCGGCGTGGGCGGCCAGGTACTGGGCGGAGAGCAGGCCGAAGGCCACGCCGTGGCCCAGCGTCGGGTTGGTGTGGACGAGGCTGTCGCCCGTGTTGACCAGGCCGGTGACCACGGGGCCCGCGGCGTCGGTGAGAGAGGTCCAGCGGTTGGGCAGGCCCGCCATGGGCAGGACCGGCGACCGCGGTTCGGGGTCCAGGCCGAGCCAGGCCGCCGCGGCCGGGAACCGGCGGGCGGCGGCCTCGAACACGGCCGGGTCGGTGACCGCGCTCCGCGTCGGATCGCCCGTGGAGAGCACCAGGTGCAGCGCGAAGGTGTCGTTGTCGGAGGGGAACACCCCGGCCAGCGCGAACGGCGCGGCCGAGCCGGTCTTCACCCTCCCGGGGCTGCGCGGACCATCGGCCCGCAGCCCGTACCAGCGGCAGTAGTACGCGAGCCCGGTGCGGTGGGTCTCGACCACGGGCGGCCGGCAGCCGGCCGCCTCGACCCAGGCCGGCACCGGCGAACGCCGCCCGGACGCGTCGACGACCAGGTCCGCCGGCCGCTCCTCGGCCCCCACCCGTACTCCGGTGACCCGGGGCGGGCTGCCCTCGGCGAAGGCGAGGCCGCCCACCCGGCTGCCGCGGCGCACCTCGACGGCGGCCTCCCGGCGCACGGCCGAGGCCAGCGCGGCCTCCAGCACGATGCGCCGGGTGCGCAGGGTCACCAGCTCCTCGTCCCCGTCCCGGACGGGCGGGTGCTCGCCGAACCAGTCGAAGTCGTGGTACTCCCGGGCACCGCGCGCCAGCAGGTCCGCGTAGACGTCGGGGGTCTCGGCGCGCAGCACCGTGCGGACGGGCGCGAGGAACGAATGGGGCTGGACGGCCTGCGGGACCCGGGGCCGGTCCCAGTCGAAGAAGTCCCGGTCGAGGTCGTCCCCGGGCCCCCGGGCGTCCTGCTCGTAGAGGGTGACCGCATGGCCCCGCCGCCCGAGCATGAGGGCCGTCGCCAGCCCGCTGATACCCCCGCCGATCACTGCAACCCGCGCCACTGAGGCTCCCCTTCGCGTCGTGTTGCAGATCGACCCTACCGCCCCGCGATCTTCCGCCGCGTACGGGGGTCGTCCCCAACACCGGCCGCACGCGCAGCCGTTGACCCGGGACCTGGGACCCGGGCGCCGGGCGGAAAGGGGTGGCTCCTCGGGCGCGCAGCGCCCGGTACCGGGGTCAGGGGCGGAGCCCCTGTGAACGGTGGAAGGGAGGGTAGGGGACCGCCCCGCGCAGCGGCCCGCCCCGCACCCGACGGCGGCCCCGCCGGCGCCCCGCCCGGCAGAGCCCGGCGGCAGCCCCCGGCAGGGGGAGGCTCAGGCCGGGCTCGGGCCGCGGCCCGAGAGGACCTCGCCGTAGGCCTGCATCAGGTCCGGCAGGCGGAGCGTGGCCAGGTCCTCCCGCGACGGATCGCCCGCGAAGCCCGCCAGCCTCAGGTCCCGGTACGCGCAGCTCTTCTCGTACAGGGTGCGCAGGAACCGGCCGTTGCCCAGCTCGTCGATCCAGCCCTGCTCCACCACGTGCCCGCTGATGCTGCGCAGTTCCTCCCGGGCCTCCTCGTCCCAGCAGTCCCCGTTCGCCTCCGCCAGCACCCCGCCGATCGCGGTCAGTTCCGCCGGCCGGTAGCTCGGGAAGTCGACCCGGGTGGTGAACCGCGAGGACAGCCCCGGGTTGGCGGCCAGCAGCCGGTCCATCCCCGCCGGGTAGCCCGCCAGGATGACCACGAGGTGGTCCCGGTTGTCCTCGGCCCGCTTCAGCAGAACCTGGAGGGCCTCGTCGCCGTACGCGTCGCCCTTGCTGTAGCCCGAGTTGGACAGGCTGTACGCCTCGTCCACGAACAGCACCCCGCCGATCGCGGAGTCGATCAGCTCGTTCGCCTTGACCGCCGTCTGCCCGAGGAACTCCCCGACCAGGTCGGCCCGTTGCGCCTCCACCAGGTGGTCCCCGCCCAGCAGCCCGAGCGCGTAGAAGACCCGGCCCAGGATCCGGGCCACCGTGGTCTTGCCGGTACCCGAGGGTCCCGAGAAGACGAAGTGCCGCTTCGGCGGCTGCACCGGAAGGCCCTGGGCGGCCCGCAGCCGGGCCATGTGCAGCTGCGCCGACAGCGCCTTCACCTGCCGCTTCACCGGCTCCAGGCCCACCATCCGCTCCAGCTCCGCCAGCGCCTCGGCGAGCAGCGCCGGATCGGCGGGCCCGGCCGGCAGCCCGGTCGGGGCACCCTGCGGGGGCACCGGCAGCCGGTGCCGTACGCCCTCCAGCCGGCCCGTTCCCGGCGGCTCCCCGGGCGTCGGCGGATCGGCGTCCACCTGCCCGTCCGGCGCGATGTCCTGGACCGGGCCGCCCCCGCCGCCCCCGCCCCCGCCGCCCAGCGCGACCGCCGCGTAGTGCCCGGCGAGGCCTTCGCTCAGGTGGCCGCCGTAGCCGCCGTACCCGAAGGCGTCGGCCAGGCCGGCCATGTCGTCGGGGTCGGTGCTGTCCTCGATCGCCGTCAGCCGCGCCGCGGTGTCCATGAACGCCGGGTCCACCCGGTGCACGGCCCGGTACAGCGGCAGTGCCGCCGCACTGCGTCCGGTGCCCTCGCGGGCCCGTGCCAGCCAGTAGCGCAGCTCCTTGCGCTGGGGCTGCTCGCTGCGGCAGCGCATCAGCGCCGCCGACAGCATCGGCTCCGCCTGCCCGTACATCTCCAGCCGGACCCGGGCCATCCCGCCGAACAGCCCGGCCTCGATGCCGAGCATCGGGTCGAGCACCAGCGGCTCGGTGTGCCGCACCAGCTGCTCCCAGTCCTTGACCAGGTAGGCCCGGCAGGCGTGCAGGAAGCGGACCTGGGGGTCGGTGTCCACCGGCGGCAGTGCGGCGAGGGCCTGGTCCAGCTCGGGCACGTGGCGGCCGTCCAGCCAGTGCGAGGCGTGGGCCAGCAGCAGGTCGCGCCGGCTCTCCAGCACCGGCTGCACCCACCAGCCCAGCCAGTACCAGGAGTTGAGCGTCCGCCGGTGCCGGGTGCGCTGTTCGCCGAAGCGGTCCCGGTGGGCGTACATCCGCAATAAGGCGTTGGTGGTGTCCACCCGCAGCGCGTGCAGTCCCAGCCAGGCGTCGGCCATGGCGGGGTCGAGCCCGACGGCCGTGCGGAACTCCTCCTCGGCCTGCGGGTACGCGCCCATCGTGCAGGCGTCGACACCGCGCAGCCAGGCGAGTTCGGCCGGAGCGTGTGCGCTGCCCGGCATGCCGAAGTCCATCACATCCCCCACAAGCATGCCCCGTGGTGCGCGGCAAACTCCGCGTCGCGCACCAGAGTTGTCGACCCCGCCGATGAAATCAGGGCTGCATCGTACCTGCGGTGACGCACCTTACCCAGGGTGCGGTGGGCACGGGTCGTGGGCGTGCCCCGGAAGCGCAGGGTAACTCAGGGTGAAGAGGGGCGGGCGGAGCGACGCGCGCGGCACCGGCCCGGGGCAGAACGAAGCCCCCGATCACGGGGGAACAATCGGGGGCTTCGCGTCCGCGGCGGCCTTCGCAGACCGCGCATTCAGAACGTACGGCGGTTCCCGGGCCCGGGTCAAGCGGGTCGGGGAAGCCCCGTGCGGCCGTCGGCGCGCGACCGCTCAGGCCTGGGGGAGTCCGTTACGTTCGGTGACGGAAGGAGCTGTTCGCGGGGTCGCAGAAACCCCGGAAGTCCACTCGTATCCCGTACCGCTCTGGTGTACCAAGGTGTCCGCGAAGGGGCGTGAAGGGTCGTCCGAGAAGTGCGCGAGTTCCGCGCGCTCCCATCCGTCCCAGAAGTCGGAAAGTTCCTGCCCGTCCCGGTTTCGACCGCGACCCCAGGACCTCTCCCGGGGGGTCTCCATCCACAGCAGCCGGGCCAGACGGGGCCGCAGCGCCCGTCGGCCCGCCCCCACGCCCTCGACGAGCAGCACCGGCGCCGGCTCCAGCACCCGGTGCGGGCCGAAGCGGCGCTCCACCCAGTCGTACGGGGCCCAGTGCGCGGCCCGTCCGGCGGCGAGCGGCTCCAGCACCTGCGTCCGCAGCCGCGCCGTCCAGCCGAACGGCTCCTCGTGCGTGGCCACGTCGTCCAGGTGCAGCACCGGCGCGCCGCCCAGGGCCCCGGCGAGCCGCTCCGCGAAGGTGCTCTTGCCCGATCCGGCGTGCCCGTCGATGCCGATCAGCCGGACGGGGCCGAGCGAGGGCGGCAGGGCGGCGAGCTCCCGCGCGAGTGACTCAAGTGACTGCTGTGACTCCACCCGGCCAGCGTACGGGCCCCCGACACGGCCCCCGGGCTTCGCCGCCGCGCGGCCGGGAACTGGAAGGGTGGAGCAGCCGCACCACCAGACCGACCCCCTGGGGGAACAAGCCGATGACCGCACCCACGCCACGCAGGGCCCTGCTGGCCGTCGCCCTCGCCGCCGCCACCGCGGCCACCGTCCCCGGCGGACGGGCCTCGGCGGCGTCCGGCCCCGACGCCTCCGACCCGGCCGCCGCCACCCCCGGGGCGGCCCCCGGGGAAGCCCCCGGAGCCGCCGCCGCGGAAGCCTCCGAAGCCGACGCGGAAGCCGCCGGGGCGGCCGCGGCCCGGACGGTCGACAACCGGTTCTGGTACGCGTACGCCGACTGGCAGGCCGGCACCCACCGCGGCACCACCGCCGTCGCCGGCGCCCGGCCGGGCCTGGAGATCGCGGCCCCGGCCGGCCGCACCGAGTACACCGACCCGCACACCGCCCGGAAGTCCACCTGGGAGTACGCCGTGTGGACCTCCCCGGTCCACCGCACCGCCGTCGCCGCCACCGAGGCCATCGCCTCCTGGAACGCCCGCACCCCGGCCGGCAGCTGGATTCAGACCGAGCTGCGCCCCTCGTACGGCGACGGCACGGCCGGCCGCTGGTACGTGATGGGCCGCTGGGCCGCCGGCGACGGCGACGTCCGCCGCACCTCCGTCGACGGCCAGACCGACGGCCGGACCACCGTCTGGACCGACACCCTGGCCGTGGACGCCCCCGCCGCGGCCGCCGGGCTGCGCATCACCGGCTGGCAGCTGCGACTCACCCTGTACCGCAAGCCCGGCACCGGCCGGGGCCCCCGGGTCTGGCTGGCCGGGGCGATGGCCTCCGCCGTCCCCGACCGCACCACCGTCCCCGCCGCCGCCCCCTCGGGCCGGGCACACGAGTTGAAGGTCCCGCGCTACTCGCAGGAGGTGCACGCGGGCCGGTACCCCGAGTACGACAACGGCGGCGAGGCCTGGTGCAGCCCGACCTCCTCCCAGATGGTCATCGAGTACTGGGGGCGCAAGCCCAGTGCCGCCTCCCTGGGCTGGGTCCGCCCCGGATACACCGACCCGCAGGTCTGCCACGCGGCCCGCTCCACCTACGACGCCGCGTACAAGGGCTGCGGGAACTGGCCCTTCAACGCCGCCTACGCGGCCACCTACCGCGACCTGGCCGGCGTGGTCACCCGCCTGACCTCGCTCACCGACCTGGAGACCCTCGTCCGGGCGGGGATCCCGGTCATCACCTCACTGTCCTTCCTCGCGCAGGAGCTCACCGGGGCCGGCTACGGCACCGCGGGGCACCTGATGACGGTGATCGGCTTCACCGCCGCCGGTGACGTGATCGCCAACGACCCGAACTCGCGGGACAACGCGTCCGTCCGCCGGGTCTACAAGCGCCGGGAGTGGGAGAACGCGTGGCTGCGGACCAAGCGCCGCAACGCCGCGGGGAAGACCGTCTCGGGCACGGGCGGCGTCTGCTACCTCTACACCCCGGCCCGGCCAGGCGCGGACCAGGTCAGGGCGCTGCGGGAGGTCGGGGTGCTGTGAGGCGCGGGCCCGGAGAAGGCCCGATGGCCACCATGGCTTAACGGGCGGAATATGGGCATAAAGGGCATATAAGGCTTCTCTAGGAGGCAGCCCACCATGACCACCCATTCGAGCATCGAACAACACCCGGACCTTGCCGAGATGCGGACTCGGTTCGAGCGGGTGACGAGCACTCCCGCCGCGCAGGCCGTCGAGGCACTGGCCCTGATCTCGGGCCTGTACCTGGCGGCCTCGCCCTGGATAGCCGGGTTCAGCACGCTGGGCCCGCTGGCAGTCAACAACCTGATCGCCGGTCTGGCCTTCTGCCTGTGCATGGGCGGACTGGGGTCGGCGTACGAGCGCACGCACGCGATGGCCTGGACGGCCGTCGCGATCGGCGCCTGGACCATCGTGGCCCCCTGGGTCATGGCCGGTGAGATGGACACCACCCGCAGTGTCGTCAGCAACGTCATCACCGGCGCGGTCATGCTGTGCCTGGGTCTGGCCATGGTCTCCATGGGCGGAAGCCGGCGCACGACGACCTGACCGGACGACCCGACCGGGAGCGCATCCCGCCGCCGGGCCCCGGCAGCACCTCCGGCCACCGGAGGGCGCCGGGGCCCGGCGGCGTGACCGGCGCCACCAGTGACCCTCGTCATATACCGCGAAAGCCGCGAACGCTGGCACATTGGACGGCATGACCGCACACACCGCCGCCCTCACCGCCCGCGCCCGACGCCTCGTCGGCACCGGTGGCCCCAAGGAAGACTCCGCCTGGCTGGAGCACGTGCTCGGCTGGACCCTGGTGGTCGTCGTGGCCATGTTCGTCACCCGGCTCGGCCTGATCTGACCTCCGCCGTCACGAGGCCCCCAGCCGTAGCCCTTCGGTGACGATGACGTCCGAGGTGACCAGCGCCTGCTCGGCGGTGACCCGGGTCATGAACACGAACGGCGGGATGACCGGCGGGGCCGGCAGCCCGTCCGGGCTGAAGGTGACGCACAGGAGCCCCTCGATGCACCCGCTGAACCGCGTCAGGTACAGGGTCACGTCCCCGCGGAGCTCCAGGGAGTCGGCCGCGAGCGCGTACTCCTCACGCCCGTCGCGGGTGCGCAGCCGGTAGTCGCGCAGCGACGCCGCCGCCATCCTCAGCACCAGGACCCTGCGGGGTCCGTCCGCCGTCGGCACCTCGGTGACCCCGGCCAGCGCGAAACCCCGGGGTGCGAACAGTGAGGTGGTGACCGTCGGGGGAGTGCGGGCCGCCGTGGGCGGCCCGGCGGCGGCCGGCTCCGCGCGCGCCCGCGGGGTGCCCGCCGCCAGCGCCGCGAGCAGGACGACCGGCAGCGCCGCGGCCAGCACCCGGGTCCCGCCGCCCCCGCCGCCGCGGACGTCTCCCTCGGCCTCCCCGGCCTCCCCGGCCTCCTCCGTCTCCTGCGCCCCCTCGGCGTCCGCGGCCCCCTCGGCGTCCGCGGCCTCCCGTTCCCCGGTCAGCGGGGTCCAGCCGAAGCCCAGGGCGCTGCCCGCGATGCCGAGCAGCATGCCGACGAGGAACCCGCCCAGGTTGGTCGCCACGAAGGACAGCACCGACAGCAGCAGGGCGTGCACCGACACGTAGGCCCGCGCCTGCGGCAGGAACCACAGGAACAGCCCCGCCGTGATCAGCGCCGCCCCGATCCCGATCGCGGCGATCCCGCCCAGGCCCAGGCTGACCAGCACGGTCAGCGGGGAGAGCGGGACCAGCAGCAGTTCGGCCCCGCCCAGCACCAGCAGCAGCCCGCCCCAGAACGGCCGGGTCCGCCGCCAGGCCCGCAGCCGGGCCCGCGGGCCGGGCGGGGGCGGCCCGGGAAGCCCTAGAAGCACGTGCGGCCGTCCAGGCTCACGTCGAGCTTCATGCCCTTGAGCCGGAAGTTGCCGCCGGTCGCGGACCAGGCGTGCGACCGTACGCCCGCGACCTCGATGTTCCCGGCCTGGAGGCCGAACTTTCCGGGCTCGCCCCGCACCCCCTCCACCTGGTCGAGGGTGGAGGCGTCCCGGCCGATCTGCGCCGTGCCGAAGGTGGCGTCGCCCTGGAGGTCCTCGCCGTCGATCACGAGGTTGGAGGCCGTCACCTCCCCGGCGGGACCGCCCGCGGTCAGCTTGAACACCACCTTTCCCACAGGGGTGTTCACCTCGGCGGACTGGCAGATGTCGCTGAGGACGGCCTCCCCGATGCCCAGCAGCGCGACGGGGTGCCCCGTGCCGTCGACGGAGCGGTCGGTGTGCACGTACGAGGCGAGCCCCTTGCTGCTCAGCTTGGAGGAGGAGACCTGGAAGGAGGTCCCGGAGACGGCGAAGGAGGCGGCGAGCGCCCCCTGTGCCGTCACCACCCCCAGCACTCCGACCAGGGCGGCCGCCGGCAGCGCGACCAGCGCCGACTTCCGCCAGTCGACCCGTCCTTCGACGGCCGCTCTGTTGCCCTTGCCCTTGCCCATGACGTGCCTCCCGTGTCAATTACGGAGGATCGGTGCGAAAGGAGCGCGGCACGCAGGTCTGCCATACTTCCGGCATCCTGTGGCAGTTCGAGGCTAGGGCCGGATTTGAATAATAGTCAACAGCGCGGAACGGGCCCCCGTTCGCAGGTCCGCCGGGCCGAACTCATAGCCATCGGCAGGAAGTTGTTCGCCGACACCCCGTACGACGCCCTCTCCATGGACGACATCGCGCGCCAGGCCGGCGTAGCCAAGGGGCTCGTCTACTACTACTTCAAGAGCAAGCGCGGCTATTACCTCGCGATCGTCGAGGACTCCGTCGCCGGACTCGTCGCCCGGGCGGGCGGGGACACCGGCCTGCCGGCCGCCGAACGGCTCCGCCGCACGATCGACGGCTACCTCCACTACGCCGAGCACCACCGCGCCGCCTACCGCACCATCGCCGCCGGCGGGGTCGGCTCCGACGCCGAGGTGCTGGCCATCCGCGACTCCGTCCGCGAGGAGCTCGTCGCCACCATCGCCGAGGGCGCCTACGGCCGCCGCGAGGTCCCGCCCCTGGCCCGGCTCGCCCTCGTCGGCTGGCTGGCCGGGGTGGAGGGTGCCACCCTCGACTGGATCGGCGCCCCGCCGGCCGGGGAGCGCCCCGGGCGGGAGGAGCTCGCCGCCCTGCTCGTACGCCAGCTCAGGGCGACGCTGACCGTGATCGAGGAGTTCGTCCCCGACTGTCCGGCTCCTCCAGTGCCCCCCGAGGAGACCGCGAGCGGATCGAATGATCATGGCAATCATGTACCGGTGACGTAAAGCGCCTGATCGGGCATACTCAACCCGCCGCAGCCGCTGAGCGAGCCATTCCGTGACCCGGGAGGGCAGCATCGGCTGTGAGAGCACCGAGACCCGGCGGCGCGTCCCACACCTCGCGCGTCGCCGCCGTGCCCGACGAGGGAGGAGAGCGCCGCCATGACAGACCGCGCCCCGCAGCCGGTGGACCGTCAGCTGCCCACCGAGGAGTCCCGGGACCTCCTCGCGCTCGTACGCGAGATCGCCCAGCGGGAGATCCGCCCGCACGCCGCCGACGAGGAGGAGGCCGGCCGGTTCCCGCGCGAGGTCTTCACCCTGCTGTCCGAGGCCGGACTGCTCGGCCTCCCGTACGGAGGCGAGTTCGGCGGCGGCGAGCAGCCGTACGAGGTCTACCTCCAGGTGCTGGAGGAGCTGGCGGCCGCCCGCCTGACCGTCGGCCTCGGCGTCAGCGTGCACTCCCTGGCCTGCCACGGCCTCGCCGGCTACGGCACCAAGGAACAGAAGGCCGCGCACCTGCCCGACATGCTCGGCGGCGGGCTGCTCGGCGCGTACTGCCTCTCCGAGCCGGCCGCCGGCTCGGACGCCGCCTCGCTGACCACCAAGGCGGTCCGGGACGGCGACGGCTGGGTGATCACCGGCACCAAGGCCTGGATCACCCACGGCGGCGTCGCCGACTTCTACACCGTCCTCGCGCGCACCGGGGCCCCGGGCGCCAAGGGCATCACCGCCTTCCTCGTGCCCGGCGACGCCCCCGGCCTGACCGCGGCCGTCCCCGAGAAGAAGATGGGCATGAAGGGCTCGCCCACCGCCCAGCTGCACTTCGACGGCGTCCGCGTGCCCGACTCCCGGCGGATCGGCGAGGAGGGGCAGGGCTTCACCATCGCGCTGGCGGCCCTCGACGCCGGCCGGCTCGGGATCGCGGCCTGCGCCATAGGCGTGGCTCAGGCGGCCCTGGACGAGGCCGTCTCGTACGCCCTCGGCCGCAAGCAGTTCGGGCACCCGATCGCGGACTTCCAGGGGCTGCGCTTCATGCTCGCCGACATGGCCACCAAGATCGAGGCGGGCCGGGCGCTCTACCTCGCGGCGGCGCGGCTGCGGGACGCGGGCAAGCCCTTCTCCCGGCAGGCGGCGATGGCCAAGCTCTTCTGCACGGACGCGGCCATGGCCGTCACCACGGACGCGGTGCAGATCCTCGGCGGCTACGGCTACACCGCGGACTTCCCGGTGGAGCGGCTGATGCGCGAGGCGAAGGTGCTCCAGATCGTCGAGGGCACCAACCAGATCCAGCGCATGGTCATCGCCCGCCACCTGGCCGGCCCCGAGACCCGCTGACGCCGGACGCGTGAAAGGCTCTCGGCCGCCGGGCTGAACCCGCGGGGGTTCTGCCGTGTCGCCGGGAGCCGCACGGCGGCGCCGGAGAAGATCATGGGCGGTGACCCGCCTCAGACGCTCCGGGCTGTTCCTGCCGTACGTCCTGCTGCTGCTCGCCCTCCTCGCCGTACAGGCCGGAGGGGGAGCGGCCCGGGCAGCACCGGCGGACCCCTGCCGGGCGGACCAGCTCGGCGCGGCGAAGGTCACCGCCTCGGCGGAATTCGACCACCGGGGCCGTGACTACAGCCTGCTCACCAGCGTCATGGAGATCCGGGTCCCGACGGACTGGGGGCCCGCCCCCGACCTGCTCCTTGACCCCCGCTCACCACATTACCGATCGGCCCTGCGCTGTCTGCTGGGGAAAGTCACGGAAACGGATGACGGTTTCTTCGACTACGAGTGGCGGCTCAAACCGCTGACGGTGACGGCCGACGGCAAATGGACCACCGTCCACTATGAGGCCGTCGCGTGGGTACAGGCGCTCGGTATGTATCCCGTCGGGCCCTGGCTGCTCGAAGCGCGAGAGAACGAGTGGATCCTCGGACTGAAACCGCCGCCGAACCTTGTCGACGCCACATGGGAGGACGTGCACGTCCGGCTGGGCGGCCCCGGTGCGATGTCGGCCAGCCCCGCGCCGGCCTTCGGTGAAAAGGGCACGGAACTGAAATGGCGGCAGCGGAAGGGTGGGGAGGCCTGCCGGGTGGCATTCCGTCCGCCCACGGCACAGCAGTGGAGTGCCATTACCGCGACGGAGGACGAGTTCTGGGAGACCTTCGGTTACGACAGCGCCTCGGGTGCCTTCTGGTTCCTGGAGGCGAGCGCGCTGTTGCTGCTCTGCGCCAGGAGGCTCCGGCGAAGCCTGGGGAGCGATCGGATGCCGGGGGAGGAGCGGTCGCTCAAGCTGATGAAGACCTGGGCGCTCCTGCAGGTGCTGCTCGTCCTCATGGTCTACCTGGGTGACAACGCCTTCCGTTTCCTGCGCAGACAGGTGTCCTGGAAGGGAGATTACGAGCCGACCTTCTGGCTGTTCATCCAGTTGCTGCTCGGGCTCGCCCTCTGCTTCCTGGGCAGAGTGGGGAAGCCCATTCTCATCGGGGCGTGCGCCTTCACGCTACTTCTGGCCGCAGGTTATGCCTACGTCGAATGGTCCGAGTCCGGTCTGCTGTTCAACAGTGACTTCCCGATCGACCGGTCCGGCTCCTGGATTGTGCCGCTCGTCCTGCTGGCGGTGCTCTTCGTGTGTGTCCAGGGGCTGCTCTCGTCGGGGCAGCGGCTCCTGATCATGGGCGACGGCGGGCTGCCGAGAAGAGTGCTGGCATCGATCTCCTTCGCGGTGGCGGTCTCGATCCTCCTGTGGTCCTACTTCGCCTTCGAGCGCACGTGGGAACGCGCGAGCTGGCTCGCCGACCCCGGCTGGCAGATGTACGGGGACCAGTGGGCGCTTTTCTACGACGGATGGTGGTGGTGGTTCTCCTACTACTCTGTCGCATCACTGCTGGAGGGCGCCGGATACCTGACGCCTTTGGCACTGGTGGGGGTGCTCCGTGTCTGCCGCTCCGAACAGCGCGAGGAGGACTCGTTCACGCCGAACCAGGCGGAGAAGTTCCTGCTGGTGGTGCTGTTCGCGCTCACCGTCGTACCCAGCTACGCCTCGTACTACGGGTTCTCGGGGGACATCATCGTCATGATCGTCAGCCTCGCCGTGGCCTGGGGCCTGCTGGCGCTGGGCCAGGCCAGATCCGTACTGGAGCAGCCTTCTGCGGACAACGCCCCGCTCGGGAAGACCGTCTCGCGGACCGACCGCTCCGAACTGCTGCGCCTCGCGCGGCGCTTCCGGCAGCTCCAGTCGCGGCTCCAGCGGGCGGGCGCGGGTTCGTCGGGCGAACGCACCCCGACACAGGAGTCGATCGAGCACGAGATCGACGAGCTGGACCGGTGCCTGCCGGAAGGGGTGCGGCCGGTCGACCTGCCGTTCGCCTGCGGGCCCATGCCCACCTGGTGGGGCAACGCGTGCCGGGGGGCCCTCGTCGCCTGCTTCGTCGGCCTGCCCGCCACCGCGCTGATGTACTGGACGGACATGATCCGGAACGAATCGTGGCTCCTGACGACCCAGGCCAGCACCGGCTTCCTCGACATCGTCCTTGAGATCGCCTTCTGGCAGTCGACCTGGGTGGCCGGAGGGTTCTTCCTGGGTGCGCTCTGGCGTGACCTTCCCGGCCGGCACGGGCCGACCAAGGCGTTCGGTGTCGCCGCCGCCTTCTCCGTACCGGTCGCGGTCCACCAGGTCATCGCCCAGGCCATCGGGCAGAGCATGGAGGGGTCGACCCCGGCCATGGCCGGCTTCGCCTCGGTCATGACGTTCACCGGCCTCGTCATGGACGTGCAGACGTTCCAGAGCGAGCGCCGCTACTGGCCGACCAGCGCCGGCCTCGTCGCGTACGTCTACCAGATGCGCTTCGCGTCGGTGGCGTTCGCCCTGGCCCAGCTCCTGGCCCTTGCCACGATCTGGAAGACGCTGCGGGAGGGGGGCCCGCTGGCGCCACCCCCGGCCCCCTGAGGACCCCGGGCCGCATCCGCTCAGCCCCCGTACAGCGGCCCGCTCGGCCAGATCGGGGAGGACGCGATGCGGGACCACTCCGGGTCGCGCCGTCCCGGCAGGGTGCGGCCGTCGGCGGCCCAGCGGGCCAGGAGGTCGCCGTAGATCGGCGGGTCGGGCCGGCCCGGCCGGCCGTGCTGCCCGCCCGGCGCGGGGACCGGCTGCTGAACCGATTCTTCGCAATCCGGCGGGGTGGGACGCCGCCTGCGCCCCGCTCTCGCCGACGGCGTTTCGAGAGTGGTCATGCACCGCCAACGCCGGATCCGGCGCGGGGGTAACCCGTCCCCGTCCGCGCCCATCCGTTCGAGGCGTCCCACTGTCCGCGGGGCCGGGGAGTGGCGATCATGGGCTGATGCGTACACATCACGCCCTACCGGTGGTCCTGGCCGCCGCCGCGCTCCTCGCGCTCACCGGCTGCCAGGAGGCGAAGCCCGCCGGCGGAGCCGCGGCCGGTTCCGCCCCGGCCTCGGCCCCCGCCCCCGCGTCCCCGCCTGCCGCGAAGCAGGGCACCCTCCCCGACCTCGTCGGCAAGGGGCTCCAGGCCGCGCAGGACGAGGCGCAGGCCGCCGGCTTCCACCGCCTCGTCTCGCACGACGGCCTGGGCCGGGGTCGCGCCCAGGCCTTCGACCGGAACTGGAAGGTGTGCTTCCAGAGCCCCGGTCCCGGCGCCGCGTCCACCGACGCCAGGATCGACTTCGGCGCGGTGAAGGCCGATGAGGCCTGCCCGGCCTCGGACCCCGGCCTGCCCTCGGCGGCGGCCGGTACGACGCCGGACTTCTACCGCAAGTCCGTCAAGGCCGCCCGGGACGCCCTGCCCTCCGGCGTGAGCGTCACCGTGAAGGACGCGCGGCAGGGCCGGGCCGTCCTCCAGGAGACGAACTGGCAGGTGTGCGCCCAGCTCCCGAAAGCCGGCAACCCCCTGAACGGCGGGCCGGTGGAGCTGAACGTCGTCAGGTTCGGCGAGACCTGCCCCTGACCTCCGGCGCGGGGCGGGGCGGGGTCTCGCGGAGCCGTGCGGTGGCTCGCCGTGCCGCCTTGGCAGAGCGTGCCGGAACCCTGGCACCGGGCGCGGTTTCTGACGTACCGTCATATCCGCTCAGCAGCCCTGACCGCCCCCGTGCCCCAGGAGGTTTGCCGTGCCCGCGGACCGCCCCGTCCCCCTCGACGAGTACCCCGTCCACCAGGCCCCGCTGTCGATGAAGCACCACGTCAGCGGCGACCGGAACGCCTACGACCGCTGCATCTTCCACGTCTTCGACCACGCCGGCCGGGCCGTCCTCATCCTCGGCCTCGGCGTCTACCCCAACGCCGGGGTCATCGACGCCTACGCCACCCTGCGCCTCGGCGACGAACTCCTCGCCGTCCGCGCCTCCGACGCCCTCACCGACGACCGGATGAACCTCTCCGTCGGCCCCCTGTCGATCACCGTCGACGTACCGCTCCGGCGGCTCACCCTGCGCTGCGCACCCGACCCGGCCGACCCGCACGGGCTCTCGTACGACCTCACCTGGACCGCCGAGTTCCCCGCCGTCTGGGAGCCCCACCACGTCCAGCGCCGCGGCGACCGCCTCATGCTCGAAGGCCGCCGCTTCGTCCAGGCCGGCAACGTCACCGGCACCGTCCGGGCCCGCGGCGAGGAGCTCGTCCTCACGCCGGGGGAGTGGACCGGCACCCGCGACCGCAGCTGGGGAGTCCGCCCGATCCCCGGCGAGGACGGCGGCCGGGCCGCCGAGGAGCTGCGCCCCGAGGGCTTCCACTGGCTCTGGATCCCCGTCCGCTTCGAGGACCGCTTCCTCATGGTCATCGCCCAGGAGGACGCCGACGGCCACCGCACCCTCAACGAGGCGGTCCAGGTCTTCCCCGAGGACAGCGGCCGCCACGACGTCCAGCTCGGCTGGCCCCAGACCGAGATCCGCTACCGCTCCGGCAGCCGCCACCCCGAAAGCGCCGTCGTCCACCTCGCCGACCCCTCCCGCAAACCCCTCGAACTCGGCGTCGAGATCCTGAACTCCTCCCCGCTCGCCGTGGGCGCCGGCTACCCGCCCGCCGCCGACTGGCAGCACGGCACCTGGCAGGGCCGCGGCTGGACCGACCGCCGCACCTACGACCTCTCCGACCCGGCCGCCCACCCCATGGCCGCCTTCGGCGTCACCGACCACTCCGCCCGCTTCACCCTCGACGGCCGCACCGGCTTCGGGATCTTCGAACACGGCAGCTTCGGCCGCCACGACCCCAGCGGCTTCGCCGACTACTCCTCCGTCGCACCCTGACCAGCCACCCCGACAGGAAGGGCCGGCCATGGCCACGGCACCCCGCCCCCGCACCTCCACCCGCGAACCCGAGGAACTCGGCCGCCGCCTCGCGGCCTGGCTCGACGGCCGCCTCCCCGGAGCGAAGGTCGTCAACACCTCCGTCCCCGGCTCCAACGGCATGTCCAGCGAGACCCTGCTCTTCGACATCGAGCACCCCGACGCCCCCGTCCGCGCCTGCGCCCTGCGCCTGGCCGCCGACCCGGCCGCCTACACCGTCTTCCCCACCTACGACATGCCGCGCCAGCACCGCGTGATGAGCCTGGTCGCCGAACACACCGACCTGCCCGTCCCCCGCGTGCTGTGGCTGGAGGAGGACCCGGCACCGCTCGGGGCGCCGTTCTTCGTGATGGCCCGCGCCGAAGGCCGCGTACCGCCCGACGTCATGCCCTACACCTACGAGGGGAACTGGCTGCACTCCGCCACCGACGCCGAACGCGCCGAACTCCAGGAGGCCAGCATCTCCCTCCTCGCCCGGCTGCACGACCGGTTCCCCGCCGAGGAGGCCGAGTTCCTGCTCCCCGCCGGCGAGGGCAGCCCGCTGCGCCGCCACGTCGACGCGCAGCGCGCCTACTACGCGTGGGTGGTGTCCGGCCTGGCGCGCTCGCCCCTGCTGGAGCGGGCCTTCGACCGGCTGGAGGAACTCTGGCCCGCCGACGAGGGCGACCCCGTCCTCAACTGGGGCGACGCCCGCATCGGCAACGTCATCTACGACGGCTTCCGGCCGGCGGCCGTCCTCGACTGGGAGATGGCCGCCTACGCCCCGCGCGAGGTCGACCTCGGCTGGACCGTCTACCTGCACCGGTTCTTCCAGGACCTGACCGTGGGCTTCGGCCAGCCCGGCCTGCCGGACTTCCTGCGCCGCGAGGACCTGGAACGCCGCTACGCGGAGCTCACCGGGCACACCCCGAGGGACATGGAGTTCCACACCCTGTACGCGGCCCTGCGCCACGGGATCGTCATGCTGCGCATCGCCTACCGGCAGGCCCACTTCGGCGAGGTCGAGGTCCCGTCCGACCCGGACGGGCTGATCCTGCACCATGCCAGCCTGGCCGACATGGTGCAGGGCACGTACTGGTAGCCGCGGATCAGGCGGCCTGCGCGTGCTGGCTCCGGCTCGGCAGCGGGGCCGCCACCGGCCGCACGGGACGCGAGCCCGGCCCGCCGACGTGCGAGAACGGCTGCGTCCGCCAGTCCAGCCCCTGCGGCAGGTCGAGGTGCACGACGGCGTCCAGCTCCTGCTGCTCCGGCAGGAGCGCGCCCAGCGTCGGCAGCGCGTCCGCAACCGGACGGCCGGTGCCGGCGCACACCGTGAGCCCGAAGGGGTTCCACGGGGTCAGGCACAGCGCGTGCTGCGGGAGGTGCTCCTCGTCCGCGACGAGGGCGATCGACTGCCCGCAGTCGGGGCAGACCGCGTGGTGGACGTCGAAGTCCTCGGCGTCGCCGGGTTCGAGGTACTCCCCGTCGTCGGCGTAGTCGGATTCGACGGATTCCAGGGGCTCCGGTTCGGTGCGACCGGCGCGCTTGGTGTTCAGCATGGATGTACTCCCCCTTGGGTGGGCCGGGCGGGCAGGTACTTCGGCCACGGCCACACCAAGCACTTCCCGCCGCGCGGCACGAGTAACCACCAGAGCGGGATGTACGCCCGTACACGTCTGTGGCTTTGGTCACATGCCCGCCGCAGGTGCCACTTCTGCGTGGACACCGCTGTGCCGGAAGCCGCTCGGGGCAATAGGTTGTGCGGCTATGAGCGCAATGGAGGAGCTGGACCGCCAGATCGTGGATCTGCTCGTGCGGGACGGGCGGATGAGCTACACGGACCTGGGCAAGGCCACGGGCCTGTCCACGTCGGCGGTCCACCAGCGAGTACGCAGGCTGGAGCAGCGCGGGGTCATCCGCGGGTACGCGGCCGTGGTGGACCCCGAGGCCGTCGGGCTCCCCCTGACGGCCTTCATCTCGGTCAAGCCGTTCGACCCGAGCGCGCCGGACGACATCGCGGAACGGCTGGCGGGCGTGCCCGAGATCGAGGCCTGCCACAGCGTCGCGGGCGACGAGAACTACATCCTCAAGGTCCGCGTGGCCACCCCGCTGGAACTGGAGGACCTCCTGGGTCGCCTGCGCGCCCTGGCCCACGTCTCCACCCGCACCACAGTGGTCCTCAGCACCCCCTACGAGGCCCGTCCACCGCGCGTCTAGCCGAATCCGGCCCGCCGCAGCGGCATCCCGCCCGCACCCGCCCACGGCACCGCCCCACCCCACCCGGGGGAAACCGCGGCGAGCGGAGGGGCGAGACTGGTCGGCATGACCGACCGCACCCCCGCCTCCGCCGACGCCGCCGGAGCCGCCACCCGAACCGTCCTCCTCCGCGGAGGCGAGGTGCACAGCCCCGCCGACCCCTTCGCCACCGCGATGGTCGTCGAGCGCGGCCACGTCGCCTGGGTCGGCTCCGAGGGCGCCGCCGACGCCTTCGCACAGGGCGTGGACGAGGTCGTCGACCTCGGCGGGGCGCTCGTCACCCCCGCCTTCACCGACGCCCACGTCCACACCACCTCCGCCGGCCTCGCCCTCACCGGCCTCGACCTGACCGGTGCCCGCTCCCTCACCGAGGCCCTCGGCCTCGTCCGCGCGTACGCCGGCCGGCGGCCCGCCGACCGGGTGCTCCTCGGCCACGGCTGGGACGCCGCCCGCTGGCCCGAGCGCCGCGCCCCGCGCCGGTCCGAGCTCGACGAGGCCACCGGTGGCCGCCCGCTCTACCTGAGCCGCATCGACGTCCACTCCGCGGTGGTCACCACCGCCCTCCTGGACCTCGTCCCCCAGGTGCACCCGCACGGCGACGACGCGCCGCTGACCAAGGACGACCACCACGCCGTCCGCCGCGCCGCGCTCGCCGCCGTCACCCCCGCCCAGCGCGCCGAGGCGCAGCGGGCGGCCCTGGACCGGGCGGCCTCCCTGGGCATCGGCTCGGTGCACGAGTGCGGCGGCCCCGACATCTCCTCGGCGGAGGACTTCACGGGCCTGCTGGCCCTGGCCGCCGAGCACCCCGGGCCGCGCGTCCACGGCTACTGGGCCGACCGGGACCTCGCCCTGGCGAAGGAGCTCGGCGCGGTCGGCGCCGCCGGCGACCTGTTCGTCGACGGCGCCCTCGGCTCGCACACCGCCTGCCTGCACGCCCCGTACGCCGACGCCGCGCACACCGGCACGGGCTACCTGGACGCCGCCGAGGTCGCCGAGCACGTCGCCGCCTGCACCCGGGCGGGGCTCCAGGCCGGCTTCCACGCCATCGGGGACGCCGCCGTCAGCGCCGTCGTCGAGGGCGTCCGCGCGGCCGCCGGAACGGTGGGCCTGGACCGGATCCGGGCCGCCCGGCACCGCGTCGAGCACGCCGAGATGATGACCCCGCAGACCATCGCGGCCTTCGCGGAGCTCGGCCTCACCGCCTCCGTGCAGCCCGCCTTCGACGCGGCCTGGGGCGGGGAGGACGGCATGTACGCCGACCGGCTCGGCGCCGAGCGCGCCCGCACCCTCAACCCGTACGCGGCCATGCTCAAGGCCGGCGTCCCGCTGGCCTTCGGCTCGGACGCGCCCGTCACCCCGCTCGACCCCTGGGGCACCGTCCGCGCCGCCGCCTTCCACCGGACCCCCGAGCACCGGATCTCCGTGCGGGCCGCCTTCGCCGCCCACACCCGGGGCGGCTGGCGGGCGCTGGGCCGCGACGACGCGGGCACCCTCGTGCCCGGCGCCCCCGCCGACTACGCCGTCTGGCAGACCGGCGAACTGGTGGTCCAGGCCCCCGACGACCGGGTCGCCCGCTGGTCCACCGACCCCCGCTCCGGCACGCCGGGCCTGCCCGACCTGAGCCCGGGCGGGGCCCTGCCGGTGTGCCTGGCCACCGTGGTCGGCGGCCGGGAGGTTTTCGTACGGCCACAGGGGTGATCCGCCGGGCACCGGTGCGGTACCGCGCGCCCGGCCCGGATAGGTTCGGCCGGGCCCACCCCAGGACGTCCCCACCGGACGGCTCCGCCCGCGCCCCGGGGCGAGGGAAGGTTTCGCCGGTGGGGCGGCCCCCGGCACCCGCCGGGCAGGGTGGCCCCGGACCGGGCCCGGCGGCCCAGTAGACAACGGCCACGGCGGCCCGCGGCCAGCGGGAGCCGGGCCGGCCCGAAGGGCCGCCGGTCCCGGTCTCCGGCTGTTCTAAAATCGTCCTGTTGTGACGGGACGGACGAAGAACACGCAAGGGGAACCAGTGAGCGACGGCGGACAGCGGACCCACGGACCGCTCGGCACCACCCTGGTGATCATTCCGACGTACAACGAGGCCGAGAACATCGGCCTGATCACCGGCCGGGTCCGCGCCGCCGTCCCCGACGCGCACGTCCTCGTCGCGGACGACAACAGCCCCGACGGGACCGGCAAGCTCGCCGACGAGCTGGCGGCCGCCGACGACCACGTCCACGTCCTGCACCGCAAGGGCAAGGAGGGCCTCGGCGCCGCCTACCTCGCGGGCTTCGCCTGGGGCCTGGAGCAGGGCTACGGGGTCATCGTCGAGATGGACGCCGACGGCTCCCACCAGCCGGAGGAGCTGCCTCGGCTGCTCACCGCGCTGGCCGGCGCCGACCTGGTGCTGGGCTCCCGCTGGGTGCCGGGCGGCCGGGTGGTCAACTGGCCCAAGAGCCGCGAGTTCCTCTCCCGCGGCGGGTCCACGTACTCCCGGCTGATGCTGGACGTCCCGATCCGCGACGTGACCGGCGGCTACCGCGCCTTCCGCCGCGAGACCCTGGAGGGTCTCGGCCTCGACGAGGTCGCCTCGGCGGGCTACTGCTTCCAGGTCGACCTGGCCCGCCGGGCCGTCCGCATGGGCTTCCGGGTCGTGGAGGTGCCCATCACCTTCGTCGAGCGCGAGCTCGGCGACAGCAAGATGAGCAAGGACATCGTGGTCGAGGCCCTCTGGCGGGTCACCCAGTGGGGCCTGAAGGAGCGCGCGGCCAAGCTCGCCGGCAAGCGCCGCTGACGGGGGGCGACCCCTAGGGGGTGTCCGGTACCTCCGGCTGAGCCCGCTTTCACCGGGGTCCAGGCACACTGGGGGGTATGACGACCGGCACTGGCTCCTCGCGTACGGGCACCCCGACCGCCCCCCGGCGGCGTTCGCCCGCCCGTACCTTCATCCCCCTGGCGGTCGCCGCCTGGCTGATCCTGGAGATCTGGCTGCTCAGCCTGGTCGCCGGTGCGGCCGGCGGCTTCACCGTCGCGGCGCTGCTGGCCGGCGGGCTGGTGCTCGGCGTGGTGGTCATCAAGCGGGCCGGGAGGCGCGCCTTCAAGAACCTCACCCGCAGCTTCCAGCAGGCCCAGGAGCAGGCGATGGCGGGCGGCATACCGTCCGCCCCGCAGCCCCAGAAGGGCTCCGGCAACGCGCTGACCATGCTGGCCGGCCTGCTGCTGATCATGCCCGGCCTGCTCTCCGACCTGGCCGGCCTGCTCCTGCTGCTGCCGCCGGTACGGGCCTTCGCGGCCCGCCGGGCCGAGCGCACCCTGGAGCGGAAGATGGCCTCGGGAGCCCCGGGCGGCTTCGGTGACGCCTTCACCCAGGCCCGGATCCACTACCCCGACGGCAAGGTGGTCCAGGGCGAGGTGATCCGCGAGGACGGCCCCGCCCGGCAGCAGGGCCCGGACGACGGGTACCGGCCCCCGCTGGCCCCGTAAGCCGTAGCAGCACGACGCCGAGGGGCCCCGCCACTGATGTGGCGGGGCCCCTCGGCTACTGCGCGGTGTCCGCGGGTCAGGCGGACTTGCGGCTGTCGCGCGGATGCACGGCAATGTTCATGGCGCCGGAGCGCAGGACGGCCAGCCGTTCGGCCAGCACCTCCTCCAGCTCCTCGCGGGTGCGCCGCTCCATGAGCATGTCCCAGTGCGTTCGCGCAGGCTTGCCCTTCTTCTCTTCGGGCCCGTCCCCGTCCACCAGGAGTGCCATGGCGCCGCACGCCTTGCACTCCCACTCCGGCGGAATCTCTGCCTCAACCGAGAACGGCATCTCAAATCGATGTCCGTTCTGGCATGCGTACTCCACCGCCTGGCGCGGGGCCAGATCGATGCCGCGGTCCGTCTCGTAGCTGGTAACCACGAGCCGCGTACCGCGGAGAGCTCGCTCACTCATGAATCGTGCCTCCCGGGCTTGTCGCCCACAGGACAGGTGTCGCTGTCGTCGTCATCCGGTCAACGTCCGGTCGGCGGTATAGATTCCCGCTCCGGGTCATGCGTCGCCCGTCGTGCCGCCCCTTGTTGTACCCACCAGTGCCCGTTTTGTCACATCTGGCAGCAGATGTCACCCAACGTCCATATTTCTTGAGCGCGCAGTAACGGTCCGCCTGGCAGGCCAAAGGCGTACACTACCGGCCCTTTGCCGCAACGTCGAAATTCGTTCGGGATTCGTTCGTGAGTCCGGATTTCGACGGGCGGCGGAGGGGTCGGATCCGGGCCCGGCCCGGGCCCGGATCCGCGCGTCAGAGGCGTACGGGAACAGGATTGCCCGCCGCCTCCACCGCGCGCCGCACCGGCACCCGCGCGAGCAGCACGAAACCCAGTGCGAAGAACACCACCAACGAGATGATCGCGTCCCGGTAGCTTCCCGTGACCTGGTAGGTCAGGCCGAAGACCAGCGGCCCCACCCAGCTCAGCCCCCGGTCGCTCATCTCGTACGCCGAGAAGTACTCGGCCTCCTTGCCCGCCGGCACCAGGTGCGAGAACAGCGAGCGCGACAGCGCCTGGCTGCCGCCCAGCACCAGCCCGATCATCGCGGCGAGCGCGAAGAACCACACCGGGGTCCGGGCCGGCAGGAAGTACCCGGCCGCCAGCGTCAGCGCCCACGCGGCCAGCGAACCCAGGATGGTCCGCTTGGCCCCGTACACCTTCGCCAGCCGGCCCATCGCCAGCGCGCCCGCCACCGCCAGCACCTGGACCAGCAGCACCGCGCCGATCAGCGTGGACTGCTCCAGCTGCAGCTCCTCCGAGCCGTAGACCGAGGCCTGGGAGATCACGGTCTGCACGCCGTCGTTGTAGATCAGGTACGCGAGCAGGAACGACAGGGTCAGCGGGTAGCGCCGCATGTCCTTGAAGGTGGCCACCAGCTGCTTCCAGCCGCTCACGGCCGGCGCGCCGCCCGCCTCCCGGACCACCGCCCGGTCCCGCAGCCGGCGCAGCGGGACGAGCGCGAAGGCCCCCCACCACAGGCCCGCCGAGGCCAGGCAGATGCGCACGGCCTCGCCCTCGGAGAGGCCGAAGGAGTCGTGGCCCGTGTAGAGGGCGAGGTTCAGGACGAGCATCAGCGAGCCCGCCGTGTAGCCGAAGGCCCAGCCCCGGGAGGAGACGGTGTCCCGCTCGTCCGGGGTGGAGATCTGCGGCAGGTACGCGTTGTAGAGCACCATCGACACGGACAGGGCCGCGTTCGCGACGATCAGCAGGAACCCGCCCAGCAGATAGCGCTCGCCGCCCAGGAAGAACATGGCCGCCGTCGCCGTGGCGCCGGTGTACGCGGCCACGGCCAGCAGCGGCTTCTTGCGCCCGGTCCGGTCGGCTACCGCCCCCGCCAGCGGCATCAGCAGCACGGCGAGGATCACCGACGCCGAGACCGAGTACGCGAAGAAGGACCCGGCCCGCACCGGGACGCCCAGCGGGTGGACGTAGCCCTCCGCGTCCGCGGCGGCCTTCGCTACCGAGGTCAGGTACGGGCCCAGGAACACCGTCAGCACGCTCGCCGAGTACACGGACACGGCGAAGTCGTAGAAGTACCAGCCGCGCTGCTCGCGCTTGCGCGCGGCCGCCGCCTCCCCGGGCGGTCTGCCGTCCTCGGCCCCGGGCTCCGTCCCGTCCGTCGTCTGCGCGCTCATTCGAGAGCCCCCTCGCTGGTCCCCGTGCCGCACGGCCGCGGGCGCCGGCGCGGCCTCCGGGCGGTGTCAGGCCCAGGCGCCGCGCCGGTCCAGCACCGTGCGCAAGATGTCGATCCGGTCGGTCATGATGCCATCGACACCCAGGTCGAGGAGAGCCTCCATGCGTTCCGGTTCGTTCACGGTCCACACGTGCACCTGGAGCCCCCGCTCGTGCGCGGTCCGTACGAAGCGCCGGTCGACCACGCGGATCCCCGCCTGGGTCTCCGGGACCTGGGCCGCCACCGCGCCGACGCGCAGCGCCGCCGGGATCGCGAAGGAACGCAGCCGCAGCCCGACCACCCCGCGCACCCCGTACGAGGTCGCCAGCCGGGGCCCGGCGATCTTCTGGGCCCGGGCCACCCGGCTCTCCGAGAAGGAGCCCACGCACACCCGGTCCCAGACCCCGGCCCGCGCGATCAGGTTGACCAGCGGGTGCAGGGCCGACTCGTCCTTGAGGTCCACGTTCCAGCGGGCCCCGGGGAACTCCTCCAGCAGGTCCTCGAAGAGGGGCAGCGGCTCGCTCCCCGCCACCCGCGCCTCGCGCACCCGGCTCCAGGGCAGCTCCCGGATCCGGCCGCCCATGTCGGTGACCCGGTCCAGCGTGGCGTCGTGGAAGGCCACCAGCTTCCCGTCCGCCGTCGCGTGCACATCGGTCTCGAAGTACCGGTAGCCCGCCCCGGCGGCCCTGCGGAAGGCGGCGGCGGTGTTCTCCAGCCCGTCCGCGGCCCCGCCCCGGTGGGCGAAGGGGATGGGGGCCGGGTGGTCGAGGTAGGGGTGCCGGAGGCGTACGTGAGTCACGGCGGCAGTATGCCCAATCGGCCCCGCCGGGCGGGAGCGCCACGGGGGCCGGGGAGCGGCCGCGGTGTGAACGGCCGGAGCCGTGCGGCACCCCCTCTGGCCCCGGTGGACCGGCCCGTGACAGTCTGGGGCCCCACGACCAATCCAATACCGGCCCCGGGACCACCGTCCGGGGGCCAATCCGACGAAGGTGGACCGGACACCATGGCTCAGTGGACCTCGGCGGTCGGTGCCGCGCAGCTCGCCCGGCTCATCGGCTCCCAGCAGGAGCGGCCCGCGCCGCCCGGCGCCCGCAAGCCGCCCGCCTACCGCACCCTGGCCGACGGCATCCGGCTCCTCGTCCTGGAGGGCCGGGTCCCCGTCGCCGCCCGGCTGCCCGCCGAGCGGGAGCTCGCCGTCGCCCTGTCGCTGAGCCGCACCACCGTCGCCGCCGCGTACGAGGCCCTGCGCGGGGAGGGCTTCCTCGAATCCCGCCGGGGCGCGGGCAGCTGGACCTCCGTCCCGGCCGGGAATCCGCTGCCGGCCCGCGGCCTGGAACCGCTGCCCCCCGAGTCCCTGGGCTCGATGATCGACCTCGGCTGCGCCGCCCTCCCGGCCCCCGAGCCCTGGCTGACCAAGGCCGTCCAGGGCGCCCTGGAGGAACTCCCGCCCTACGCGCACACCCACGGGGACTACCCGGCCGGCCTGCCCGCGCTGCGCCGGATGCTCGCCGACCGCTACACCGAGCGGGGCATCCCGACCATGCCCGAGCAGATCATGGTCACGACCGGGGCCATGGGCGCCATAGACGCCATCTGCAGCCTCTTCGCGGGCCGGGGCGAGCGGATCGCCGTCGAGTCCCCCTCCTACGCCAACATCCTCCAGCTGATGCGCGCCGCCGAGGCCCGCCTCGTACCCGTGGCGATGGGGACGGGGCTGACCGGCTGGGACATGGACGTCTGGCGGCAGGTGCTGCGCGACTCCGCCCCGCGCCTGGCCTACGTCGTCGCCGACTTCCACAACCCGACCGGGGCCCTGGCCTCGGAGGACAAGCGCCGGGCGATGGTCGAGGCGGCCCGCTCCGCCGGGACCGTGCTGATCGCCGACGAGACCATGGCCGAACTCCGGCTGGACCCGGACCTCGCCATGCCCCGCCCGGTCTGCTCCTTCGACCCGGCCGGCTCCACGGTGATCACCGTCGGCTCCGCCAGCAAGGCCTTCTGGGCGGGCATGCGCATCGGCTGGGTCCGGGCGGCCCCCGACGTCATCCGCAGCCTCGTCGCCGCGCGGGCGTACGCGGACCTCGGCACCCCGGTGCTCGAACAGCTCGCGGTGAACTGGCTGATGCGCACCGGCGGCTGGGCCGAGGCCGTCGGGATGCGCCGCGCCCAGGCCCGGGAGAACCGGGACGCGCTCGTCGCGGCGGTGCGCCGGGAACTGCCGGACTGGGAGTACGAGGTGCCGAGCGGCGGGCTCACGCTGTGGGCCCGGGCGGGCGGCCTGTCCGGGTCGCGGCTGGCCGAGGTGGGGGAGCGGGTCGGCGTCCGCGTCCCCTCGGGCCCCCGGTTCGGCGTGGACGGGGCCTTCGAGGGCTACGTGCGGCTGCCGTTCACGGTGGGCGGGCCGGTGGCCGAGGAGGCCGCCGCCCGGCTGGCCGCGGCCGCCCGGCTGGTCGGCACGGGGGCGGGCGGCAGCGGGTCGGAGCCCCCGCGCACCTTCGTCGCGTAGCCCTTCCCGCCGGGCCGGCTACGGAGCCTCCGCCGGGACCTCCGGGATGTCGGAGGCCTCGACCGGCGACCCCTGCGGCCGGATCCGCAGCGGCCGGCCGGGGGCCGGCGCGTCCTCGCCGCCCTGGCCCGGCGCCTGCCGCTCGGGCAGCAGCTCCAGCACCGCCTGCCGGTGGGCGGGGTGCGCGGCGTCGTCGTACGGGTCCGGCGTGGCCGGCACCTGGAGGCGGTGCACGGGTCCGGTGCCGAGCCGCGCGTACCCGCGCCCCGGCGGCAGCTGCGGGGGCGGGGTGGTGTGCGGGGGCAGCCCCAGTACGTCCGCGACCTGCTGGACCGGGGCGGGCCCCAGGACCACTCGGGCGCGGGTGTGCTGCCAGACGGCGTCGTTGAGGAGCTCCAGGTGGTCGAAGTGTTCGGCGACGACCACCGTGACGTGCGCGGCGCGCCCGTGCCGCAGCGGCACCTGGAGCTGGGCGAGGGGATCGGGGCGGCCCTCGGCGGCGGCCAGGTGCGCCAGCACGCTGGGCCGGTCCAGCAGGATCCACAACGGGCGCCGGGAGTCCTCGGGCGCGGGGCGGCCCGCCTCCCGGGCCCGGTGCGTGGCGATCAGCCGCCGCTCGGTCTCGTGCGCCGCCCACTCCACGGAGGCCAGCGCCCCCGTGGGCCCGCACTCGACGGCGAGGACGCCGTCCCGGCCGGCCAGGCAGGCGTACTCGCCGCTGCCGCCGCCCTCGACGACCATCACGTCGCCGCCCTGGCCCAGGGCCTGGAGGGCGATCGAGCGCAGCAGGGTGGAGGTGCCGCTGCCGGGCTGGCCGACGGCCAGCAGGTGCGGTTCGGCCGAGCGCGGGCCGGTCCGCCAGATCACCGGCGGCACGTCGGCCGGCTCCTCCCCCTCCAGGACGGGCACGGTGCGCTGCACGCCGCCGGGGTCGGTGAAGCCGAGGACGGTCTCGCCCGGCGAGGTCACGAAGCGCTGGGCGGCGATGTCGGTCGGCAGCGCCGCCAGCACCCGCAGGTCGAGCCGGTTGGCCTCCTCGTCCCAGTCGAAGAGGTACTCCCGGCCGCGCCCGGCCTTGGCGTGCAACAGGGCCTCGATCCGGGCCCGCGAGGCGGTCTCGCCGTCGGTGAAGTAGGCGGGGTAGCGGATGCGGAGCCGGGTGACCCGCCCCGCGTCGTCGAACTCGTAGTCGCCGAACGCCTCCTCCCAGGCCCCGCCGTGGGTGAAAAGCGGGCTGGGGTCCTCCGGGGCGGAGAAGTACGGCACCAGCGCCTCGTACAGCGAGCGCAGCCGTTCGGCCTCGGCGTCACCGGGCCCGGTGCGGGCCGGGGAGCGGTCGCGGCCGTGCCAGGCCGCGGCCGCCATGACGCCGATCAGGGCGCAGAGGGGGCCGTAGGGGACGATCGCCACGACCAGGACGCAGGCGGCCCCGAGGAAGAACGCCGGACCGCGCTTGTCCTTCGGGGTCTCCGCCCATCTGCGCCGCCCGGCCGAGGCCAGCACGCGCAGGCCCCGCCCGATGACGAGGAGCGGGTGGAGCACGTCGGTGGCGCTGTCGGCGGCCGTGCGGGCGAGGTCGCGGCCCCGGGTGAGCGACGCGCTGCCGCTGCTGAGGATGCGGGGGAGTGGGCGCCGGGCCACGGTCGTCTCCTGGAGTCGTGGTGGTGCGGGAGTGTGGCGTCAGGGCCCGGGCGCTGCGGGACTGGGCGGAACCCAGGCGGCCGAGGCCGCGGGCCTGATCGTGTGCGGCCCGTGCGGGGCCGGAGCCCCGGCGGGGCCGGCACCCGTGCGGGCCTGGAGCCCGGGCGGGCTAGAGCTTGATCCCGCCCAGCAGGCTCGCGAGGCTGGCCGTGCTGGCCGTGATGCTCGGGGCGATGGCGGAGCCGGCCAGGAAGAAGCCGAACAGCGCGCAGACGAACGCGTGCGTCAGCTTCATCCCGTCCTTCTTGAAGAACAGGAAGCAGATGATGCCGAGCAGGACGACACCTGAGATGGACAGGACCATGTGACGTTCTCCTGATGAGTCGAGGCTCCTGGTGGGTGGTTACGGTCACCATCAGTTGTTCCAGGCTCACAGGAAGTATCAATGCGATAAAAGGTGCATACAGGTGAATCCTGGGTTTTTTCACTTGACCGGACGCGCCTGACTGGCGCCCCGGGCGTCCGCGGTGTGGGGGCACCGCTGCCGGGCATCCTTGCCTCGGACCGGCCCCGTCATGTCCCCGGACGGGCGCTACCCTGGCGATTCACCCGTACGGACGCAGTGCCGTGCGCCGTCCTGCCCTCCCGGCCTGGGGAAACTCCTTCCAGAGGCCGCGGGGAGCGCGCGGGCGGCGCGCCACGGCCGGCGCGCCGGGAAGCCAGAGACCGAAAGGCGGTACGACCGATGAGCGAGCACCAGGACGCCCCCGACGAGGACGTCGTCGAACTGGCCGGCAAGATCTTCGACCTGGCCCGTCAGGGTGAGGCCGCGACGCTGGCCGCCTACCTGGACGCCGGGGTCCCGGCCAACCTCACCAACGACCGCGGCGACACCCTCGTCATGCTCGCCGCCTACCACGGCCACGCCGAGGCCGTCACGGTGCTGCTGGCCCGCGGCGCCGAGGCGGACCGGGCCAACGACCGCGGCCAGACCCCCCTCGCGGGAGCCGTCTTCAAGGGCGAGGAAGCCGTCATCCGCGCGCTGCTCGACGGCGGGGCCGACCCGAACGCCGGAACCCCCTCCGCCGTGGACACGGCCCGCATGTTCAACAAGGCCGACCTGCTGGAACTCTTCGGAGCCAAGTAGTCCGCTTTTTCCCGGGGCGGGCCGGGTCCCGACGGGCCCCGCCACCTCACGGCTTGGTCACGGCGCCCTTAAATGTGGTCGCGGCGCACAAACCGCCTGGGTCATCATGGCGTCGGATTCGATTCGCGGACATGACGGACGGGCAGGAGCGGGCTGGACACGACGGGTGTCCACACCCACCCCTGCCGCACCGGCCGCCGTGGTCGCGAAGCACCGACGAGAGTGAGAAGGCAATGGTCTACATCGAGCGGAACCAGACGGCGGACGTCCTCACATGCTGTTACGCGGCTCTGTGAATCCCGATTCCCGGTCGCGTCCCCAGCTTGATTTGAGGCCATTCCCATGTTCGAACCAGTCATAGCGCCGAGCGGTACCCTGCTCGGGCTCCTCCAGCGGGGCCGTGGCGACGGCACGCTGCACGCCCTCGCCGCGCCCAGGCCCGAGGCCCTCGCGGCGCTCAACCAGTGCGTGCTGCGCGACCCGCGCCAGGACTGGCAGGTCGAGAACCGCTCCCTGTACTACGCGCGCCTGTACCTGGACCTCGACGGCCCCCTCGGCGAGATCGAGGCCCACCTCTTCGGCGCCGACGACCTCTTCGACGAAGAGGACCACCGCACGGGCCTCGCCCTGTCCGTCCTCGGCCACCTGGCCTCGTACGGCCGCGACGACGCCCTCATGCTGCTGCGCCGCTACGCCGCCTCCGGCTCCAACTGGGCCTGGGCCCTCGACGAGCTCGCCCTGCGCGACGACGACGCGGGCCTGCGTTCCCTCGCCGAGCCCGTCCTCGCCCGGTTCCCCGCCACCGCCGAGGGCGAGGCGCGGCTGGCCGCCGCCGTACGCGACGCCTACGAGCCGCGCCCCTGGGCCCTGTGGGAGGAGTCGCCCGCCTACGCGGAACGCCTGCGCGCCGCCCGCCAGCAGGGCTCCTTCGACCGCTGGCAGCGCCAGATGACCCCCAGCGGCCCCCGCCCCGGCTGGGGCGTCCAGGCCGTGTTCGACTGGGCCGCCGACGGGCTGCGCCGGGGCACCCCCCTGCACGTCCCCGCCGCGCGGTGTCTCGCCGCCGTGGCCGCCCCCGAGGACCGGCCCGCGATCCTCGCGGCCGCCGCCGGAGCCTCCGGCGAGGCCGCCCGGGCCACCGCCCTGCACCACCTGGTCCTCGCCGAACCGGAGAACCCGGCGGTCCTGGACCTCATCGAAGCCGCCGGGGACGAGCCCGCCGTGGCCGCCTACGAGCGCATGTGCGGCCCCGCCGCCCTCGACCGGGCCCGGCTCTGGGTCCACCGCCCCGACGCGCTCGGAGCGGCCGCCGCGGCCCTCCTGGCGGCCCGCGGCGGCATCGGGGACGCCGGACTGGTCCTCGGCGCCCTCCGCAACACCGTCCGCGGCTCCGGCCCGGACTCCGTCCGCCTCTTCGCCCTGGTCGACGGCGCGGGCCGGCTCTCCATCGGCTGCGCGGCCCCGGTCCTGCGGCACGTCTACCGCGAGACGGCCTCCTCCCACCTGCGCGGCCGCGCGGCCCGCGCCCTGGCCGCCACCGACCCCACGTTCGCGGCGGGCTTCGCCGTCGAGTGCCTCTGGGACTGCGAGGAGACCACCCGCGAGGTCGCGGCCCGCCACGCGGAGACCGCCGACGCCCGCGTGGCCCCCCGCCTGCGCCGCCTGGCGGCGGACCCGGCGGAGGAGGAAGACGTCCAGTCGGCGGTCCGCAGCCGCATCACCCCCGAGTCGGCCGTGTAGGCGGGGGCGCCGCCGGTTCGTGATGTACCGGGGTGCGGGTGGGCTCCCGCTGCGCGGGGCTGGGTCCCCTACCCGCCCTTCGCCCGTTCCCCGGGCTGCGCCCGGACCCCTTGCGGGGGCTCCGCCCCCAGACCCCCGCGCCTCAAACGCCGGCGGGGCTGGATCCTCCAGCCCGCGCGGCGTTTGAGCGCAACGGGGTCAGGGGCGGA
>NZ_JBIVEG010000035.1:0-67340 GCF_044747545.1 Streptomyces sp. NPDC090077 | reverse complement strand
CGACCACTGCTCGTCAGAAAGATCCCCTCGTCCCACATCAAGATCATCACGATGCGGGACGAGGAACGGAGCCGACTTTCAAAACAGGGCCTAGCACGCCGCCCCCTCCCTCGAATGGAGGAGCGATCGATCTGAGACGTAACCAGCTAGCGGATGAGCTGGATCAAGACAGATTCTGTCAACTTAGCCTACTCACTTGTGACTTCGTCCAGCCGCACCTGATGCTGCTGGGGTTCGAAGAAGCAGAAGATGTCCGGCTATGGCGTCGTGCCATGGCGGCTTCTGACTCACGGACCCTGGAGTTCCCGTGGACACCCCTGTCCTGCGGGCCGGTTCGGCATGCTCGTCATCCCCGGCACGCAATTCGGAGCCGCTTCGGCTCCCCCGTCGCGAGTCTGCAAGCGACGGCACCTGCCTCATCAGGCCCTCTTGCAGCCCCATCCCCTTGTCAGCGGCACGCGCCCGGTCTCATGCGGGGACGCCGTGACCACTTCCCCCTTCGAGCCGAGCGTCGCCCAGCAGACAGCGCTCGTCGTGCACCTCGTGAGCGCGGTGGTCAGCGACGCAACCGGAGAGGCCCAAGGCGACGTATGCCTGGGCGAACCTCCCAGTGCCCGCTACTTCATGGAAAGCCTCGGCCCCCACACCGTCGAGCCGGGCGGTGCCGCTCCACGGTACGGACGGACCACTCCGGACAGCCTCGGGTTCGAGTTCGAAGCCGAGAATGCGAGCTCCGTCACGGTCAAGGCCAAGGCCTCGTTCTACTACTCGGCGCTGCCGACCCGGTTCCAGCAGCTGGAGTGGGCCGGCGAACGCGAGGAGCCGTACCGGCTGGCTCCTTTGTTCAAGCGACTTGGTGTGACGGTCGGGCCGGTGGAGATCGTCCTGGGGCACGAGGCCGGTCTGCGGCAGACCCTGGAAGCCGAGTTCCGGCACGCCTTCGCAGAGGCCGTCGAGCTGGCTCTCCGCGACCCGCGGATCGACCGTCGCGTCGGGAGCGACCGCCGAGAGCGACTGGTCCCCCCTGCTGCGATGACGGACGACGGGGCCTTCGAACAGTGGCTGGCCCGGGAGGTGGGCGGGGACCCCGTGGTGCCGTCCCCCGCCGCACACGTCGTCGTCACGTCGAGGCCGGTCGCCTCCGGCCGGCTCCGTGTGACGGCGACACTCCAGAACCTCGCCAAAGACCCCGTCGTGACCGTCCAAGGCCGGGGTAGCAACGCCGGCCGTACGCGTCGTGACGAGGCCAGGGACAACGCCCTGTTCCGCGCGGGCCTGGAAGTCGAGGGCGAACGTCTACTGCCGATCACGATGGACCTCGGTGCCGACGCCTATCGCTACTCCGGGGAGCTCGGGGCGTACGCGAACAACTGCGGTGTCGAGCCGCGGTGGCATGACAGGCGACTCGTGGCTGTGCGCAGTGTGCCTGTCCCACAGCACGACACCCACCGCGCCGTGGCCCGGAGCGACGAGCGATGGGGATACGCGGCGCTCGCGGCCGACCCGCTTCCGGTTCTCGACGACCTCGCCGACGAGATGGAGGCGTACCTGGACTCGCCGGCCTGGAGCACATCGGACCTCCAGGACAGGCCCGGACTGGCCGATCGGAAGGAGGCCGACCGACGGGCCGCCGCGCTTGAGGTCTCGCGGTTCCGCGACGGCATCGCGTGGTTGCGACGGGACAAGCGCCTGCTGGTGGCGTTCCAGCTCGCGAACGAGTCCATGACGGAGCTCAACCAGCGTCGGAAGCGGCCGAGTCGGGGATGGCGGCTGTTCCAGCTCGTGGCCATCGTCAGCCAGCTCGGCGCCCTGGCCTGGCGGGAGCACCCGCAGCACCTCTTCTCCCCGGGGCTCTGGGGTGACGACCAGGGCGTGGATCCGACCGAGGCGGCAACCGTCGTCTGGTACCCGACCGGCGGCGGCAAGACCGAGGCGTACCTCGGGCTGGTGCTGGTGTGCATGTTCTACGACCGTGCCAGGGGCAAGGCGGTCGGGGTCTCGGCCTGGTGCCGTTTCCCCCTCAGGTTGCTCACCCTGCAGCAGACACAGCGGCAACTCGACGTCGTCGCTGCCGCGGACATCGTCCGGGACCGGAACGCCGACAGGCTCAGGGAGATCGGCGGTGACCCCGGGTGGCCGTTCTTCATCGGGTTCTACGCCGGCGGCGGCAACACGCCGAATTCCCTGACCGCCGACCGCACGCTCGACCGCCTTCGGTCGAGCGAGGCGGAGCGGCACGCGTTCCGGCTGGTGCACGACTGCCCGTACTGCGGTGAGCGCTCGGTGCACATCCCGCCACCCGACCCGCAGCGCCTCAGGTTGGAACACGTCTGCGGCAACGAACGGTGCGGCAAGGTCCTCCCGATCGTCGTGGTGGACACGGAGATCTACCGCTACCTTCCCACCGTCGTGGTCGGCACTCTGGACAAGCTCGCGAACATCGGACTGTCGGACCGGTTCGGCGCGCTCTTCGGGGACGTCGACTGCTGGTGCACTCCCCACGGATTCGGTCGGGGCGGCAAGTGCCACGAGCGTCACGCCCCAGGCCATACGAAGTCACCTCCCAAGCCCTTGGGGGCTCCCCTCTACGACCCCTCGCCGTCGTTGGAGATCATCGACGAACTCCACATGGTCAACGAGGAACTCGGTGCGTTCTCGGGGCACTACGAGGGGCTCCTGGCGGAGGTCCAGCGAACGCTGACAGCCCGGCAGCGCCCCGACGGACGGGGGGTCCGGATGAAGGTGGTCGCGACCACCGCGACCATCCGTGGCGAGGACCGCCAGAGCGAACACCTCTTCGGCCTGCGGTCGGTGGTGGTGCCTCTTCCCGGCCCCAACCTCGACGAGAGTTTCTACTGGCGCCTCGACCGGGGTCTTCCACTGCGTCGCTTCGTCGGGGTCATGCCGACACGGGGTACGGCGGAGATGACACTGATCAGAATCCTGACGTCAGCGCACCGTGCTCTGTGGAAGCTCGACCAGCGTCGTGATCTCCCCCCGGCTCTCGAAGCCTGGCCGGAGGAGGAGCTCCGCGCAGTCGTCGATCTGTACCGCACGAGTCTCACGTATGCGACGACGCTTGTGGACTTCGGTCGCATCCGGCGCTCGCTGGACACGCAGGTCAACGAGGCTCTTCGCAGGGAGGGGTTCAGGGATCTCCGCGTAGCCGAGCTGAAAGGCGAGACACGGCTGGACGAGGTGCGTGGTGTCCTGGACGACCTGGGGAGCACCAACGGCAGCACTGGCATGGTCGTCGCGACGAGCATGGTCAGCCACGGGGTCGACGTGGACCGGTTGAACCTCATGCTGTTCAACGGGATGCCCAGGTCCATGGCCGAGTACATCCAGGCGTCGTCGCGGGTCGGCCGTGCGTACCACGGCCTCGTGTTCATGCTCTTCAACCCGGTGAGGGAGCGGGACCGGTCTCACTACCGGTACCACGGCAAGTTCCACGAGTACCTGGACCGGATGGTCGAGCCGGTGGCCATCAACCGCTGGAGCCGGTTCGCCGTGCGCAGGACCCTTCCCGGGATACTGATGGGCCATCTCCTCCAGATCGCCAACCGGGACTGGTGGCGGGCGGGTAACGCGCCAGGGCACCTGCACGACCTCTCGAAGATGCAGGCCGCGCTCCGTGATCCTTCGATCGGAGGGCTCGAGGGCGTACAGCTCACCGAACTGCTCGAGGCACTGCACACGGTCTTCCAGTCGGATCGCCCGGAGGGCCAGGAACTCCACAGTGACCTCGAGGACATGGTGGAGCATGCACTGGCCAGTCTCCGCTCCGCCGGGGCCTCTGCCGGCCTCTCCGGTGGCAACAACCGCGGATACCGCGCCACAGGCGACTACCTGGGCCTCGAATACCGGCCCATGACGAGTCTCCGGGATGTCTCCGAGGGCATTCCGTTCCACATCGTGTCCGACGGCAGGAGGTCGTGATGGCGTTCAACCCGAGGAACGACGACATGGCCCGCGACCGGGGCCAGGTCCTCTACCGGTACCGCCCCGGTCAGACCTTCGACCACCGCGGCGGCTACACCGCCCAGGTGGTGCAGTTCGGACGGGACGAGGAGTTCGACGGCCCCTCGCTCGACCGCGAGCACCTGGTCCAGGAGGCCATGCGGTTCGTACGCAGGTGGCGGGCCGCTGGCCGCGCGTTCGCCGCCGGCTCCGACCGGGCACCCGAGTTCCCCGGAGACGAGGACCGGCTCGCCGATCGCCACTACGAGGTCGTGGTCCCCGGCAAGGTCTTCTGCCGTATCTGGCCTCGGGTGGTGCGCTGTGCCAGCGGCAGGTGCGGACACGTCTGGTCGGCCAGTGACCCCCGGCCGGGCACGGACGACTGGCCGCCGGCCTGCCCCGCGTGCGGCAACACCGTCGGCAACCGGCAGCTCCAGTTCGTGTTCGCACACAGGTGCGGCGAGATGTCGCCCATGTACCCGCCGAGCAAGTGCCCGAGGGGACACACCCGGTTCAGGCTGGACGACCGTGCGAGTCGGTTCCGTGACTTCCGGTGGGAGTGCATGACATGCGGCTTCCCGCTGGGTGTGCAGTGGAGCTGCAGCAACTCCTCGTGCAGCTACCCGGACAAGTTCATGCATCCCCTGCTCCACACGGCGGGAGCAGCGCATGTCGGCCAGGGCCTGACGCTCGTGAACGTGACGACGACCGAAGAGGCCACCCGTCAGACAAACCCCCTCTACACAGCCGCCGTGCTCGGCTGGTGGCTCGGTGAGATCACCGAGGAGGAGTTCCGGCGACTTACGGACGGGCACACGGTGGACGTCCCCGACGAGGTCGTCGAGAGCATCCGTGTGATGGAGGAGGCCGGTCTGCACGACCAGGCGCGTGCGCTGCGGGCGCGCTTCATGCCCGTCGAAGTGGACCATCTGAGGGAGCGGGTGGGCAAGGCTCTCGCACTCGACACCGAAAGCGACGACGCCCGCGGGCTCGCAGCCGAGCTGCACACCTACCGTCGGGTCCTCAACCTGGAGCGCCTGGGCGTCCCCCGCCTACAGCGGGAGGCACGCAACGCCGAACGCCACGCACTGTACGAGCGCTACCCCGAGGTCCTTGCGGCTGCCGGCCTCGGCCGGGACACCTGTCTGGTGAGCGATCTCCCGATCACCTACCTCGCGATCGGCTACAGCCGGACGGGTTTCAGCCCCGAGGAGGCGGATCTCGTGCCCTACCGGGGGCGCGCCTCACGGGGCACCCCTGAGAAGACCCTGCTCTACGCGCACCCCACGCAGGCGGAGGCGCTGCTCTTCCCGGTGGACAGGGAACGGGTGAGCCGGTGGTTGGTCCGCAACGAGCTCGTGAGTCGACGCACCCTCGACGACGCCGGCGGCGTCGCCCAGTGGCTGGTGCACCAGCTCGGTCCGAGCGACGGCAAGGCCCTCTCCCACGAGACCCGCCCGGCACCGGGGCATCCCGACCTGCCCGTCCACGAGCTGTTCGGTCTGCTCCACTCCCTGTCGCATCAGCTCCTGCGGGCGCTGGCAGTCGACAGTGGCTACAGCGAGACAAGCCTCTCCGAGTACCTGTTCCCGTACGACCTGGCCTTCGCCATCTACCCCAACGGCGGAAGCGAGTTCAGCCTCGGAGCCATGCGGACTGTACTCGAGCAGAACCTCGACGCGGTCGTGAGCCGGGCCGTCGACAACGACTCCTGTCTGTACGACCCCAACTGCATGATCACGAACGAGGGTGCGGACCACGGTTGCCTCCAGCTCCCCGAGACGGCCTGTCAGTCCTGGAACCGGAACCTCTCCCGCTGGCACCTGTTCGGTTCCCCCGACGGCTCGAACGTCGGGTACTGGGACCCCACCCTCTGAATGCCCGGTGGGGAGGGTCCGCGCTCTGCCCTCCCCACCACCGGCCCCGCCAGACGTCGCAGGGCCCGTCGAACACCGATCGCCCACAAGTGGAGCCTGCGTGAAACCCGAACTCGACCTGCTGGACACCATCGCCAGCGCTCGTGACCAGGTCCGCTCACTGCGTGGCTGGAACTCCGGACCGGAGCGGATCTACGACCTTCTACGGACGGCGACGAAACTCCGCGCGATGGAGATCAGCGCAGGAATGATGACGGACCTGCCGTGGGAAAGCGTCCTCGCCCAGCTCGTCGTCTGGCACCACGACTACCCCGTCGGCACGGGCACGTGCTCGGAGAAGGACGCAGCCGAGATCGTCCTTGCCGCGGCGGCGGCCCGACGGCTGGACCTGGTGGAGACCGGCGTGCGGAGCGGGGCCTATCAGGTACGGATGACCAGGGGTAACTTCCGGATGCGCCACCGCTGGAACGCATCGGCCGAGGTAGCCGACATGTTCCTCGAACGCGACGCACGTCCCACACGGCTACCGGAGCTGTCCGAGACGGAGCGCCGATGGATCTCCACTCGGCCTGTCGACTCCCGGACCAGCCCGCCACCCGAGGTCCTGCGCGCTGCCGTCCAGCGCGCCTCCACGACGATCGAGGCATACCGGCAGTCGGTGCCCGAAGGACAGGTGCCTGATTCCTTTCCCCTGGGTGAGGGGATGACCGCCGGCGACATGATCAGCGTCCTGGCCGTGATCACGGGGCTCGCCTCCCTTTGCGAGCAGACAGCGCACAGGCGCTCCCGGCTGGAGACGACGCTCTTCCACCTGACGGACACCCGGCTGATGGCCGTCCTCGCGGAGATGTGCCCGGACGTCTCGGAGGCACACCAGGCTCTGGTGGTGGAAAGACTCACTTACCGGACCGGGCGCTCGTGCAGGACCTGCCCGCTGATCCGACACGGCGATGTCCTCATCGTCTGCCCGCCCCTCGTGACTCCGAGGGCCGTGGACCCGATCATGCTTCGCTCGGCCGCCCATGCCTCCCGGGGATTCGGTCGCATAGGCAGGGAACAGGGCGAGCGCGCAGCAGCGTGGGCTGCCTGGCTGCGCACGACGCCCGGCACCTCGGTCGCGGAACGGGTCTCGGTCGTCAGGACCGACGGCAGGTCTGCTGGCGATCTGGACGTGGTCGTCGTGGACCCGGGCAGGCGTCTCGGTCTGTGCCTCGAGATCAAGTGGCCGATCGAAGCACTCTCCCTGCATGAGGTCATGAAGGTCGAGAACTGGGTCACCTCCGCAGCCCAGCAGCTGGACCGCGTGAGGGGAGAGCTGCGGGCGGGCACGGCCACGGCCGAGCTGCCGGCCGGCTGGCCACCGTTCGACGCGATCGACTGGACCTGGTGTGTCGGCACACCCCAACAACTCGGTCTTCGCCCTCTCCCGGCGCCGGACATGCACGCCACCTCTCTCCGCTACGTACAGGCCCTGGGAACGCCGCCTGATCTCGACACCTTGGTGTCAGCCCTGACGCGACCCGACCTCCCCACCGAGGGAGTGCACTACAACGTGGTGAAGAGAACGTTTCCCGTGGGTCGGGGCCAAGTGCACATGGACGCGCTCCAGGTGTCGCCGCTCGGTTGGCACCCACGGTTCCGGTAGGACGGCGCCGCCGCCCTGTCGCCTCATGAGTCAAAGGCCCTTCCGCAGCACGCGGAGAGGCGTATGGAACGTTCACACCCCAACTCGACTACCCATCCAGGGCCCGAACGGCATACGTGGATAATCACAACCAGTATCAGAAACCGGAAACAGGCTGGACATTCGGCGTGACGTACGACATAGCAGCTCCGGAGCCGGCGGGCATGGTTGCCTCGCTCAGTTCGCTCGGGTACTCCCTGCCTGCCGCCATCGCGGATCTCGTGGACAACAGCATCTCCGCGGGGGCGTCCACGATCGACGTCGAGTTCACCTGGGCTGGGCAGGACTCCTGGATCGCCGTTGCCGACGACGGTGCCGGGATGACCGCCGGCGAGCTCGTGACCGCCATGACCGTGGCCGCGCGAGGCCCCGCGACGCCCCGAAGCGCTACGGACCTGGGGCGCTTCGGCGTCGGCCTCAAGTCGGCCTCGTTCTCACAGGCCCGACAGCTCACCGTCGCCACCGCCACCGCCACCGCCGGTGAATGGCACGTGCGCACGTGGGACCTCGACGTCGTCGAGAGGTCGGGCGAGTGGCGACTGCTACGCGGCGCGGATGAGACGACCGGGGAGTTGCTCGACAGGATCCGGGGTGAGGCGGACCACGGCACCGTCGTGTTGTGGCGGCGCCTCAACGGCTACCACGTCGACGCGGTGACGGTGGAGGACGAGCGGACCCAGAAGCAGTTCTACGCGGAGGCCGCTCGCACGGAGTCCCACCTGGGCATGGTCTTCGGCAGGTTCCTCACCGGAAGCCGTCGTCGCAACCTGCGTGTGTCGGGCAGCCCCGTCGAGCCCTGGGATCCGTTCCTGTCCCGCCACCCGTCCGTACAACCGCTTCCGGTCGAGCGTCTGCGGTCGGGGGCAGGTTCCGTACGGGTGGAGGCGTTCGTCCTCCCGAGTGCCCAGAGACTCGCCCCGGACGAGTACGAGAAGGCCGGCGGCCCGCGTGGGTGGCTCGACCAGCAGGGGTTCTACGTGTACCGCCGGGACCGTCTGATCCTGGCCGGTGACTGGCTCGGACAGCGCGGGTTGCGCCGCGAGGAGAAGTACAACCTGGCACGGATCGCAGTGGACATCCCCGCCGAGACGGATGTCGAATGGGGGGTCGACGTCCGGAAGTCCAGTGTCGTCCCCCCGGTCGCACTGCGTTCTCATCTGAGGCGCATCGCCCTGCAGGCCAGGAGAAGAGCCGCCGACGTGCTTCGGCACCGCGGGCAGATCGCTGCGCGCACGCACGGGGATCCGCTCGTGTACGCGTGGAACGTCCGTCGTGTCGACGACCAGGTCACCTGCCGGATCAACCGGGGCCACCCTCTGGTGAAGGCAGCTCTGCGTTCTGGCGGTGCCGGCTCGGATGACGTGCGTGCCCTGATCCGTCTGCTTGAGGAGACGGTGCCGGTCACTGCCCTTCGCGTGATGCACGAGACGGACACCAGCGACGACCCCGAGCCCTTCGGGGGACCCGGGCCCGCCGACGCCGAGGCCACGGAGGTCGCACAGCGCATCTACGAGGCGCTGGTCTCCGACGGCCGCTCGCCTGCGGCCGCTCGCGAACGCCTCCGGACGATGCCCCCCTTCGACCAGATGCAGGGCTTCTGGAACGGGTGAGCCCGTTGTCCGTACCCGCCCCTAGCCTGCCCCATGCCGTTCCCGCCCAGCCGGAGGTCTGCTGTGAGTTCCACCCCCGAGGACTCTCTCGAATCCCTTGCCAAGGCCCGTCGCCTGGTTCTCGCACTTCTGTCGCAGGACCGTCAGCCGACGCCGGAGGAAGTGCAGAACGCGGTCACCGTCATCTTCGGGATGCTGGCTGGCCAAGGTGAGGTTCTCGACCGTGAGCAGCTGGCCAAGGAGATCGAGGTCCTGACGGCAATCTTCCAGGAGGGCTCCTCCGGGCTGGAGAGCGACAGCGGGCACGAACCCTGGCTGCCGGAGGCCAAGAACGACCGGGCCTGGGACTTCTGGGAACGCTACCGCCGGTACCTTGAGGACGTCAGCGGCTACCCTCCGCTTGTTGTGCGACGACTGGACCAAAGCACAGACGAGGTCCTGAGCCAACTCGAGGACCCGCGCCGTGCCGGCCCATGGCGCCGGACCGGCCTCGTGATCGGACAGGTCCAGTCAGGCAAGACCAGCCAGTACATCGGACTTGCTGCGAAAGCCGTGGACGCGGGATACCAGTTCGTGGTGATCCTCGCTGGCATCCACAACGACCTCCGGAGTCAGACACAGCTGCGTGTCGACGAAGGGCTCCTGGGCTTCGACACGAAACATCACCAGCGGTCCAACCAGAAGGGGAAGTCCCGACTCATGGGTGCCGGCCGGATGCCTGGTGCCAGAAAGCTCGATATCGCCTCTCCGACTAACAGCTCAGAGAAGGGCGACTTCGGTCGACAGGCGGCAAACGCCGTCAACTTCCCGCTCGGCCGTTTCCCGGTGGTCTTGGTGGTCAAGAAGCACTGGAAGATCCTCGAATACCTGCGAACGTGGGTGACCGAGGTCCAGGGCACGGAGGACGAGACTGGTAACAAGGTCGTGCGCGACATCCCGCTGTTCGTCATCGACGACGAAGCGGACAACGCCTCCATCAACACCGAGCGCGATCCCGACGCAGATCCGACCAAGACCAACGGTGCGATCCGCGAACTCATGAAGAGCTTCGAGAAGTCGGCCTACGTCGGGTACACCGCCACTCCGTTCGCCAACATCTACATCGATCCCGACGTCGACCACGCTGAACTCGGCGCCGACCTCTTTCCCGACAGCTTCATCCGCACCCTGCCTTCCCCGACCAACTACCTCGGACCGGAACGGGTATTCGGTCTCCAGGTCGACAACGACGACGAGGAGGACGTGCCCCCGCTTCCACTCGTTCGCCCCGTGGACGACGCCGAGAGCTGGATCCCGAGCAAGCACAGGTCCTCCTTCGTCCCCTCCGACGACCTTCCCCAGTCCCTTCGCGAGGCGATCGCCTCGTTCGTCCTCGCCAGCGCTGCGCGACGGGTACGAGGGCAGATGAAGGTGCACAACTCCATGCTGGTGCACGTCACCCGCTTCACAGCGGTCCAAGGGATCGTTCGCGACCAGGTGGACGACTACCTGCGGCTCCTCGCGGACTCCCTCCGCGATCGGTACGGGCAGGCACAGCAGCGCATGGCAGAGCTCCGGGCCCTCTGGGAACGGGACTTCGTGCCCACCACGGACCACTTCCCGACGGACGAGGCCCAACGCATCACCTGGGAGGACGTGTCTAGCCAGCTCATGCCCGCTCTACGAAAGATCGTGGTCAAGACGGTGAACGGCGCCTCCCGCGACGCACTCGACTACTACGAGCACCGCAGAACCGGTCTATCGGTCATCGCGATCGGAGGCCAGAAGCTCTCCCGCGGTCTCACCCTGGAGGGACTGACGGTCAGCTACTACCTGCGCACGTCCAGCACGTACGACACCCTGCTTCAGATGGGACGCTGGTTCGGATACCGGCCGGGGCACGAGGACCTCTGTCGCCTATACACCACGCCCGATCTGAGGGCCAAGTACATTGAGGTGACTGCTGCCACCGACGAACTGCGTCGTGAGATCGAAGAGATGGCAGCGTTGGACCTCAGTCCAAGGTACTTCGGGCTGAAGGTCCGCGCTTCCTCGCTCGGCCTGGCCGTCACGGCCGCCAACAAGATGCGCCAAGGCACGAAGGTCATGCTCAGTTACTCCGGGGAGGGGCCGGAGACGGTGATCTTCAACCTCTCCGACGGGGTACCCGAGCACAACCTCAAGGTACTCGGGGACTTCGTCCGTAGACTTGATGGCCTAGCCACCGCCCAGCAGAAGGCGGCGGGCGCCAACGTGACATGGAAGCAAGTGTCCTCCGACGCCATCGTGGACTTCCTCACGCGCTACGAGACCGACCGCATGGCCCAGAGGGTTCGCCCCCGCTTCATCGCGAAGTACATCGAACAGTGCATGGCCGTAGGTGAGCTCCCGCAGTGGACGGTGGTCCTAGTTGGCAAGCAGGCAGCCAAACCAGAGGACATCGCCGGTTACAGTCTGGGGCCCGTAGAGCGCGCGGCGCTCAACGATGTCAGCAGCGACGGTCGGTACACGATTCGCCGGCTGCTCAGTCCTCCCGACGAGTACCGCGACCTCGCTCCCGACCAGGTGAAAGCCGCCCTGGAAGCGACACAGAAGGCTGCAGCCCTCAAGAAGCGGGAGAAAGTGCCCCAGTCACCTTCGGGAGATCACGTCCGCTGGCAGCGCCGCGCCGACCAGGCGCTTCTGCTCGTCTACCTGGTCGAGCGGCCGGCGACCGAAGACGGTCCGGCACAGCCGCCACTGGTCGGCTTCAAGGTGAGCTTCCCACGCTCCGAGCACCAGTCCGACACCGAGTACGTGGTCAACGCCATCTGGCAGAAGGAGGGCCTTGACACCCTCGACGACGAGGAGGACGGGGAGTGACCGTCACCGAAGCCGAGTGGCGTGACCTGGAGGCACCCCAGGGGGCCCCGGGCAGGTCCCGTATCCGCCTGTACCCAGACGCCCCGTTGGACGTCTTCCTCTCGGTCTCCCACCCGGCACAGCAGCGCATGCTCGTGCTCAGGGCCGACGCTCGCTCCGCCGACCACATCGTGCGCTCCGTGCGCCAGCTGCCTCGTGCTGCCGGGCTGGAGATGAACGTGAGCGCCGTGTCCCGTCTCGAGTACGAGCTCCAGGTGGTCCTCACCGCTGACGAGCTGCGCGAGGTGTTCAACCCGCTCGTCACGGACGTGGCTGACACGGTCCGAGAGGCCCCCGGTGCCGCAGCAGCCCTGACAGCGGCGGTGGAGAGGTTCGAGCGGTGGCAGGACCTCCTTCGCGCCGTCGGCAGAGACGGTCTCGGCCCTGAGGCCCGTCGTGGACTCGTCGGCGAGCTCCTGGTGCTGCGCGACCACATCCTGCCTGTCGTCGGGCCGGCCGAGGCCGTCGATGCATGGACGGGGCCGAGGGGAGCCAATCAGGACTTCCAGCTGCCCGGAGTCGCCGTCGAGGCGAAGGCCAGCACCGCCAAACGGCCCCGCAGCATCCGGATCGCCAGCGAGCGCCAGCTGGACGGCACCGGGACGCGCGCGCTCCTGTTGGCGTTGGCGATGCTTGACGAACGGCGGGGTGGATCAGGGGAGAGTCTGAACCGCTTGGTGGACCGCATACGCGAGCAGCTCACGAGCCCTGTCGTCCGAGCCGCCTTCGACGGGCGTCTCGTGCAGGCCGGCTATCTCCCCAGCCAGCGAGACGTGTACGAGGAGCCTCGCTACACCGTTCGCGACCTGCGCTTCTGGCACGTGGGGGAGAATTTCCCGAGACTCGTCGAGGCAGATCTTCCCGAAGGTGTCGGTGAGTGCTCGTACCACGTGAACACCTCGGGACTTGACCACCACCGCGCCACGACCGACGAGGTGACCGCACTGATCGGGGGACCCTGTGCCTGAGCTCGACCTGTCCCAGTACGCCCACGACGTCGTCACGGACGTCCAGGCCACCGCCGACGCCGAGGGGACCACCACCCCGGAGACGTTCACGCGGCGCGTGTTCGAGGACCTGGAGCGGGCCGGCATCGTGTCCAACACGTTCACCGCCTACCACTCGGCCCACGGTCATCTCGTGCACGGGTACGGCATCGGGGACTCCGGGGAGTGCCTCGACCTCTTCGTGACAGACTTCGACCTGGACCCGCTGGAGTCCAAGCTCACGAAGGGGCAGGCCGAGACCGCGTTCAGGCGCCTGCTGACGTTCGTCCGCCGCTGTCAGGACGGGCTGCGTCAGCACATCGACGAGTCCTTCGACGTGTACGACATGTGCGCGGCAGTGGAGAAGGCGCTCACCGAGGTACGGAGGGTCCGGCTCTTCCTGCTCAGCAACCGCGTCGGCACGAGTACCGCCTTCCCGCCCACCGAGTTCGACGGCCTCCCCGTGACCCACGAGGTGTGGGACCTGGCACGGCTGCACCGCCACGAGACGTCCGGCAGCATCAGTGAGCCCATCGTGGTCTCGTTCGATCCCCCGCTGCCCTGCGTCTCGGCACCCAGCAGCGAGCCGGACCACTCGGTGACCATGGCCGTGATCCCCGGTCAGAGACTGGCCGAACTGTACGGGGAGTACGGGACCAGACTTCTCGAGTTGAACGTCCGGTCATTCCTGCAGGCCCGCGGATCGGTAAACCGAGGTATCAGGGAGACCCTGCTGCACTCACCCGGCAGGTTCCTGGCGTACAACAACGGCATCACGGCTACCGCGTCCCAGGTCGACTTCGTGCACGGCCCGGACGGCACCCCCACGGGTGTCTCCCGGGTGCACGGGCTCCAGGTGGTGAACGGCGGTCAGACCACGGCCTCGTTGCACTACGCCTCGAGCCGGGACAAGGCCGACCTGTCTCACGTGACCGTCCAGATGAAGCTGACGAAGGTCTCTCCCGAGCGGCTCTCGGAGATCGTCCCGATGATCTCCGAGTACTCCAACACCCAGAACCGCGTGACGCTCGTCGACTTCAGCTCGAACCACGCGTACCACGTGGCCGTCCAGCGGATCACCCGATCGCTGTGGGCGCCGGCGACGGACGGCAGCGGCCAGGAGACCCACTGGTTCTACGAGAGGGCACGCGGCCAGTACACCGACGAGGTGGCCAAGGCCCGGACGCCGGCGAAGCAGCGCACCTTCAAGAAGCTCAACCCGACCAGTCGGAAGTTCACCAAGGCGGACCTCGCGAAGTACGTCAACTCCTGGAGCCTCCTCCCGTTCAGCGTCAGCCGCGGCGCGCAGAAGAACTTCGTCGCGTTCATGGACCGCATCAGCGAGGCGCCCCCGCGGGTCGACGTCCAGTACTGCCAGCGCGTGATAGCCATGGCGGTCCTCTTCAAGGCAGTCGACCGCATCGCGGCGAACCACGAGGCGGGCAGCTACAAGAGCATGATCACGACCTACACCATGGCGCGTCTGGCGCTCGCCACGGAACAGCGCATCGATCTTGACAGGATCTGGCGTGAACAGAAGGTCTCGCCAGCCCTCGAAGCCGCGATCGACGACCTGTGCCCCCGGGTCATGCGGGTTGTCACCAGGCCGCGTGAGGGCAACCACGTGGGTGAGTGGGCCAAGAAGCCCGCCTGCTGGGACGCCGTCTCCCGTGTGGCCTGGTCCGTGCCTCGCGATCTGGAGGCCGAGCTCCGTGATCATCCGCTGGACGACGCGGCCCTCGCTGGCGGTGCGGAAGGCGATCGGGGGGCGAGCTGCGAGGTGACGTCGGTCCCGGCGGACGAGTGGTACGCCATCGAGCGATGGGCGAAGGAGACGCACAACCTGGATCCCTCGCAGCGCCAGCTCACGAAGTACGTCGGTCGGCGACTCGAGCTCGAACAGGAGGTTCCCGAGCCGCAAGCGGTACAGGCACTGCACGCGCGCAACGAGGCGCTTTCGCTCGGGTTCGTCCCTGGTCCGTAGGTCCGACTCGTCCCGCCCTCAGAGCTCCCCGCGCTCGAGCAGGTCCCTCATGGCGTCCTCGGCGCGGCGGAGCACAATCCGCCCGTCTCCGTCGCTGAAGGCCAGGAGGTCCGCCCCGGGTGCGATGCCCGCCTCCGTGAGCAGGCCGATGGGGAGCTCGACCCGGCCGTGGTCGTCGACACGGAGTTCTGCAGGTTCACGAAGCATGGGACGAGTGTGGCACCCTCGCACTCGTAGGCCGACGACGGGCTGGGGCTGAGGCATGGCAGCACGTGAGGAGACCACGGGCGCGGATTGGGTCAGCACCGAGCTGAGCGGCCACCTGCGTGGTCGGCGCGTCCGCGACACGAAGCCGGAGGTGGCCCTCCGGCGTGCCGTACACCGGCTCGGCCTCCGGTTCCGCCTACAGCGCAAGGTGGCTGCCCGTTGCACGGCGGAATTCGTCCTCCCCAGGTACAACGTGGCGGTGTTCGTCGACGGGTGCTTCTGGCACGGATGTCCTGTGCACGGCCGAAGGCGTTCCGCGGCCCGAACGCCTCCCTGTGGGAAGCGAAGATCGAGACCAACAAGGATCGCGACCGCCGGAACACCGCAGCAGCCCAGGCCGCCGGCTGGACCGTCGTCCGTGTCTGGGAGTGCGAGATCCGGGCGGACGTCGAGCACGCTGCGCTCAGCGTCGCCCGGCAGTGCGACCAGGCTCGCGAGCCTGGGCCGGCACCGTCTCCCGTCCGTGGGTCCCGGTCAACGCATCTGTGAACAGGTCGCCCGAGACGCTCTCCCTGGCAACGCAGTACTTGCTCAGGGGGCACAGCTCGCAGAGCGGCTCCTTGGCTCGGCAGAAGCTGCTTCCGATGAGCCGCAGCGCCGCCATACGCAGAGGCGCGTCCTCGCCGGCTCCGACGAGCTTCACCAAGTCCACTCGACCGTCGCTGAGCCTGTTCGTGCGATCCGAATCGCTGCCGTGCAGACGGGCGGCGACGCGCAGCGCCCCCTGCCCGATCCACAGGAGATCCTCGCCGACCAGCAGCCGGTAGACCGTGGCCTCAGCCGGCCTCAGCTTCAGCTGCTCGCGGACCTTCTCCTCGTCGCCCCAGACGCTCGACTTGCCGATCACCGCGGCCAGCCGGGCGACCCGCGCCTTCGCTGCCTCGGAGGGTGCCGCCGCAGTGAGTGCCTCGAGCGCGGCCTTACTGAGGGACGTCCGCCCCCGCACGACCTCGACCATCTCCGCCAGCTGCGCGGGCTGGATCCGGGTCCCGGACAGTATGGCCACGACGGCGGCCTGCAAGCCGGACATCTGCTCGCCCGGAAGCTGGTACCAGTCCTCCGACTCACGCCGTCCTTCGGCCCAGGCGGTCAGATCCCTTCGCACCGTGCGCCAGTGCGGCTGGAGTCCACCCTCGCTCGGTCCCTCGTCAGCCACGGCCAGCAGCGCCTCCGCCGCAGCCTCGCCAAGAAGGGGCGGCACAGCGTTACCGATCTGGCGGAAGGCGTCACTGCGCGTGCCGGCGAATCGGAACTTGTCCGGGAAGGTCTGCACCCGCGCGGCCTCACGCACGGTGAGGGTGCGCGGCTGATCCTGGTCGGGGTGGATGTACCAGTAGCCGTCCTTGGCGATGTGTGCGGTGATCGACCTGCTGAGGTCCGCCCAGTCGAGCTTCTTGTACTTGTCCGTGAAGTGGTCGGCCTTGTAGCGCTGCAGATCCGGGGTGATCTCCGAGTACAGGGTCTTGGAGTCCATGCTGGAGAAGATCTCCGCGTCGTCCTTCCGGACCCGTCGGGTCATGTGGTCCCATACCCGGTCCTTGCGCGCCCACTTACGCATGTCCTGAGCGAACTTGGAGAGCTCGGACGGCTCGTCGTACGGGAGTTCGCGCTGCCCGACACGCTCGGTGGGCACGACAGGCAGCACCGGAAGGTCACCGATGGCGTCACGCAACGTGGTCCGCTGATCATGCTCCAGCTCCTGCCGCCACGAGAAGCGCTCCACGTCGTTCCTCGCCAGCAGGATCAGTCGCTTCCTGTGCTGCGGAACGCCGTACTTCCACGCATCGACGAGGCGGACCTGCGTCGCGTAGCCGAGGCCCTCCAGCTGCTCCTCGATGGTGCGTACCACGAAGAAGTCGTCGCCGAGACCCATGTCCGGCACGTTCTCCATGAGGACCGCACGCGGCCGGAGGCGCTTCACGACGTCGAGGTAGGCGCTCCACAGTTCCTTGCGGCGATCATGAGGATCGCGGCCGTGATGCTCCACGAGGCTGCGGATCTTGCTCCGGCCAGCCCTGCTGAACGGCTGGCACGGCGGGCCGCCGGCCACCAGATCGATCTTGGCCGGCGCCAGCATCTCGACGAGCCTGTCACGCTCGTCAGGATTGCCCAGGTCCATGTGGAGGCTCATGCCAGGGAAGTTCGCGGCGTGCGTCTGGAGGGCCCGCTCGTCGAAGTCGACCGCGGCTGCGACCGTCCACCCGGCTCGCTCCAGTCCGAGGCTCAGTCCACCAGCTCCGGAGAAGAGGTCGACGGCCAAGCGCTTGCCAGCGCCGAAGCCACCCAGCCATTTGTCGAAGTTCTCGGGCTTGCAGCTGTTCCTGTGGCGCTTGAGCTCCAGGTAGTCGCTTCGCTCCAGAGGCACCCCATAGTGCTGCCTGCGCACTGCGCCAACCTCCATCGGACGAGAAGAACGAGCACCAGGAGATCACACAACCTCTGGCAAGATCAAGAATCCGGCGTCTACCTCGGAAAACAAGATCGATTGGACGCCCCAGGCGCCCCGAGAATATTACGCGGCACCCACCCCTGTGACCGAAAGCAGCCCCCAGTAACTCCAGAGAAGGTCAATCATACGGACAAACACTGACAACATCACTAGGATTCCTGTTATCCATGCCACCCCGCAGACGGGCATCGCTCGCGGCAGCGCAGACACCGAGGCTCCGGCCATTACGACGTCCGCGGCAGCGGGTTTGATGCCCGGATCCTGCGGTCGGCCGATCTCATGGTCGAGCTGGAAGGCCCCCGGGGTGTTCACGAGCGTCCCTGACCAGGCGCTCCCGAGGCGGGAGAACAGCGCTTCCCGGCTGACTGGAGATCGTTTCCCCCGACACTGCACCGATGCCGCTCGTAGTGGGTTGGTGTTCGAGCGGCTGCGCACGGCAGAGTGGCGTGGTCAGTGGACTGTGGGCACGCATCCTGACGAGGGCGGATGAGTCCACGCCAGCGCCGCGGCCGAGTGCCGCCTGATCTTCCGGGGGCATGGTGAACGAACGGGACGTCTTGCTCAATGAACTCGCGCAGGGACTGCGCCCCATGTCCGAGGGCATCGAGTGGTTCGACAGCCTCGGCCCGGATGAACAGTCCGTGGTGCTGCTATTCCTGCGTCATCACTGTATCCAGGCGCGCGCTGTCGCTGCGGATGCGCCGGAGAGCATCCGCCGTGCTGGGCTGCGCCCGACGCATACGCCCGCGGTGCTGATCTCACGGGGCCGGATCGACGAGCAACTGGGAAAGATCGCCGGTCTCAGGCCTCGCGACGAACGCCGCAAGGCATTCAGGCTGCTGACCGCGGTGCTCACGGTCGCCGACGCCCGACGCCGCGAGCTCTACTGCTCCGGCGGCTGCGGTCACTGGTGGCACCATCTGTCTGCCGCTGAATGACTGCTCACAGCCTGCTTCCTCCCTCAGGAAGATCGCTTCCCGTCCTGTGGCATGTTTCTGGCGGACAGGGTGAGGCGGTGGCGTGTGAGGTCGACCTCGAGGATCCGTACGGTGATCTCGTCGCCCTCGCTCACGATCTGGCCGGGGTCCTCGACGGGCTCGTCACCGAACTCGGTGTTGTGGACGAGGCCCTCAACTCCGTCGGCGATCCGGACGAAGGCTCCGAACGGGATCAGCTTGGTGACCCTGCCGGTCGTGACAAGGCCTGCTTGGTCGGCGAAGGGAGCGAGCGGGTTCTCCTGGAGTGCCTTCAGTGACAGGTGGACCTGTCCACGCCGGGTGTCGACGTCGATGATCTTGCCAATGACTCGTTGGCCAGCCGTGACGGCGTCTGCGGGATGGTCGATCCGCAGCCAGCTCAGTTCAGGGCCTCTGATGAACCCAGTGCACAGATCGGCCGGTTCGCCGTTGAGGTTCACGAACACGCCAAAGTTGTGGACGCTCAGCACCTGACCTTGGTGTGTTGCGCCACGTGTAAGGCCAAGAAGGAACGCTCGCAGAGCCGGGTCCTCACACGCTGAGGCGGAGGCCCAGACGCACTCCTGCTGCCGGTCGACGGCTATCACTTCGAAGGTGAGCCGCTGTCCCTTGCTCACGACTTCGGACGGATGCCCGATCGCCTTGCGGGTCAGATCGCCACGAGGGATACGACCCACTGCTCTACCGGGACCGGAGAACCCGTCCAGTTCGACGAGCACCTCCCGGTCTTCGACGCTGATGACGCGGCCGGTGCGGACTTCGCCGGCCCGCAGCGTGTTCAGAAAGCTCTTCAATGCCTCGCTCGACTGGGGTTCGGTCACGTTCGTGACCCTACGACGCAGAGATCGCGCAGTGCCAAGGCCGTTGCGGGCGCGTGCAGTCCCCTGGTGAAGCCGGCGGCAGGCCTATCACCAGGCGCGGTCCCGCCACTCCTCAGCGGGGATGCAGCCTTCAGTGACGTCACAGCAGCGCTCGGCCCAGGTGGAGGCGACCAACACCGGCCTGCTCAGGACAACGTCCCCGGCGCGCTGGGCGCGGAGGACGAGGCCGAGCGTCTCGGAGCCGGGGTCTGCGTGCTGGGAGTACCGCAGGTCATGGCCGTTCGTGGACGTGTACTCGGTGAAGGCGTCCTCGAGCTCAGATGGGACGCGGCCGACGAGCCGCAGTCCGTCCAAGGTGACCTGTGGACCGCGAAGTGCGTTCACGGCGACGCAAGCCAGGCGGCCGGCGTCGTAGTAAGCCGTCACTGCCGGCGCGATTGCTGCACCGACGAGGGACAACTCCGAACTCTCAACAGGGCTGCCATAGCCGCCACGAGTGGTGAGGGGGCTCAATACGTCCGCGATCGCTGCGGCCGCTTCGTTGTGCGACATGCCGAACTTCAGCGGCCCGACACTCTCACCAGGGAGCATCTCCCACTGAACGCGGTCAGCCTCGTCGACAACCGTCCAGACGCCCACCTTCCACACCGCCTCACCCTGATCACTCAGCCGCCTACAAGGCAGCACAGATTATCTACCTCCGTCCGCGCCCAGAAGGCTTCGGTTGTTCGCCGACGCCAGCCGGATCGCAGGGCTTTGAAGGACGCTTCACCCGGGATGGGTGAGCGTTCCTGGGAAGCGGATCAGTCCCACCAGAAGTCCCAGTGATGGGCACCGGTGATCCGCTCAGCGTATGCGGCCAGTGTGTACGGCCTGTTGCCCTGCCAGATGTTGTCTGGGCAGAAGGCGAAGTGCTCGGCCGCGACCGGGAGAGCCTCGTGCTCGTCCACAGGTGGCGCGGCGAGGCTGAGGTGCAGCGTGGAGAACCCGACCGCGACGACACGGGCACCGAAGCGGTGTTCCCAGTCACGGAGGACCGCGGAGAACTTCGCGGTGTCGTTGTCGTAGTTGCAGGGTCCGGCCCAGCCCGCGGCCGTCAGCGCCTCGGCACCGGATGCTGCGGCGACCAGCCCCAGACGCGTCTGGGGGCGGTCGGCGAGGAATCCCTGCGCGAACTCGGCAGCCAGTTGATCGGGGTTCGTTGTCGTCTCCCGACTGGGCGCGAGACCGGGCCAGGTCTGTCCGAAGGGAGCCGTGACGGCGAGGCGCCTGTCGGCGTCGAGCATGTCGTCTTCGTCGACCGCTGTGTAGGTATCCCACCACCGGGCGAGGAGGTCGGACGAGTCGTGGCTCGCCGGGGAGGACATCTGCTCGGGAAAGACCTCTCCGGATCCCCACGGGCGGAATTCGCCGTCGTTCGGATCCAGCGAGTCGAGCAGCAGCGGCCACAGGCCGGAACGTGTGTGTTCGGTGTGCATCCGCGTCCACAGCTCGATCGTGGCCGGCCCGTCACTGAGCCACAGGGGCTGTACGTCTCCGTCGCCTTCATCGGACGTGACCATCCGACCGGGCGGAAGGCGACTCTCGTCGGAATCGGCGAGCAATTCGGTCAGGTGTCCCACGTTCATGGCGGCACCCTAACCGTGTGCGCTGACAAGGGCCGCCTGCTCAGCCGGCAACGCCGGGGCCAGTACGATCCAGGCGGCCTTGGCGCCACGTTCCGTGAAGTGGAAGCCCCACTGCCCCTGGGCCAGCTCGTTCACGATGCGCAGGCCCCGTCCACGCTCGACGAGCAACCTGCTCGCCTCCTCGACCGGTTCGGCGTCCGACGACGACGTGTCACCGTGGTAGAGGCCCGCGGGGAGCAGAGGGTCCCTGTCATGGATCTCGCAGATGTACCTGCCGGCGACCGAGCGGACGTGCACCTCGCACGGGCCGTACGCGTGCTCGTGCGCGTTCGCCACGAGCTCCGAGACGGCCAAGACCCCGTCACTGACGCCGTCCCCGGACAGCCCCAGGTCCTTGAGGACACGTCGCAGGACCGCGCGGGCTTCGCCCGTCGGGTTGGGAGTGCGGTCGGTCCAGCGGTACACGAGGCCGAGAGCGGCGGATGGCGCGCTGATCATCGGGCGACGGACCTCCTGTGGGTGACAGCGATGACCTTCTCCCGGCGCTGCGACGTGGTCGACGAAGTGCCGCCAGTACGCCGCTGAGAGGCATACGGCCGCAGGAAGCACCTGGCTTCGGGTGCGCGGCCCCGGAAGGATCGTGGCTCAAGCACCGGCCACGAGGCCGGTCTCGAGTCACGCAATCAACGATGGATGCCGGTGTCTCTGATGCTCATGGGCGTTTATGAGCTCAGGAGGCACGAGCGGGTGACAGGGCCCTCCAGCGAGACCGCCGACCCGCCGTCGGCCTTCGTCTCCGCTCCTCCGATCACTGGGAGTATGGGCGGGTGAGTACTGACGTGTTGGGACGCTGGGTGCCGGATCGTCCCGAGGATGTGGCCGCCGTCTTCGCCAAGGCGGACTTCCCGTGGTGGATCGCCGGTGGCTACGCGATCGAACTCGCGGTCGGCCGCGAGCTGCGCGCACACGGCGATCTCGACGTCCTCGTCCTCCGGCGCGACCAGGCCCTCGTACGTGAACTGCTGGCCGACTGGGACCTGTACGTGGCGGACCCGCCCGGCCAGGGACAGCTTCGACCGTGGCGTCCTGGAGAGGTCTTTCATCCGCCGCTCCACGACATCTGGTGCCGCCGCAAGCGCAAGGCGCCCTGGTCGGTGCAGCTCATGCTGGACGAGGCCGAGGGCACCCAGTGGGTCTCGCGGCGTGACCCGGCGATCCGGCTCCCGATCAACCAGCTCGGGCGCACGAGCGAGACAGGCATCCCGTATCTCGCGCCCGAGGTCCAGCTCTTCTACAAGGCGAAAGCGACCCGGGACAAGGACGAGACCGACTTCGAAGCGGTGCTGCCGCTGCTCGGCGCCCCGGCACGCGCCTGGCTGGCGGACGCGATCAAGGTGACCTCGCCCACCCACCACTGGCTCCGGCGGCTCCTGCCGGTCAGCCGAACGTGAGCAGCGGCACGTCGTAGAGGTCGGGGTTACGGGGTCGGGTCATCGTGGGCGACGTGACCTCCACGATCAGCAGCTCGCTGAGGAACTGGACCTTGGCACTGAGGAGGTGGCTCGTCCTGCCGTCGGCCGACTGGGCCTTCAGGCCGGCGGAGACGTGGATGTGCGGAAGTATCCCGCCGGTGGCCGGGTCGTGAGCGAGGGTGCCGGCGCCGAACGCCTCGACGTTGGTGACGTACGTCTTCGCCCAGACCGGTGCGTCCGGGTCGGCGAGCTTCTCGCAGGCACCCACGATCTCGGCCTCCGCGAAGGCCCCGATGAACGAGGGGATGTAGCCCTGCCGTACGCCGTTGTCCCGGCAGAAGGTGGACAGCGCATCGAAGAAGTCCTCCCCGTGGTCGAAGGTGACGCCGAAGGTACGGCCAACGGTCAGCTCGTGAGCACGCATGTGCGGGTGTCTCCTGAAGAGGTGGGGTCAGCGGGCGAAGGCGGCGGTGAAGGTCTCTCGGACTGCGGCCCCGTCGGCGCCCTGGGCGAGCAGGGCCTGCAGCAGGAGCCGGGCCTGGTACGGGCCGAGGTCGCCGGCGCCGATGAGTCCTCGTCCGAGGAGGTCCTTCTCGGAGCCGGGGAAGCCGTACGTGTCGGACAGGACGGGGCCGTTGCCGATACGGGAGGCGAGGACCACGGGGATGCGGGACGCGAGCTTGGTGAGCCCTTCCACGAGACGCTCCGGGACGTGGCCGACGCCGAAGGCCGCGACCACGAGCCCGTCACAGCTGCCGTCCCACAGGTCGAGCAGTGCACCGTCGTCGCCAAGGGCGACGACGTAGAGCCCGACACGCGCCTCACGGTCGGGGGCGCCGACTAGCGGTCCGCGGGGCAATAGGCCGCCCACCATCCGCACCCGGTTCTCCGCGACCCGCGCGATCGGTCCGCACGACGGTGAGGTGAAGGCGGCTGGGCTGGTGGTGTGGGACTTGCGGACGGTCCGGGCAGAGTGGATCTCGTCGCCGAGTACGACGAGGCAGCCGGCGCCCCTGAGTCCACGGTCGGCGGCGGCCAGGACAGCGGCATAGAGGTTGGCCGGGCCATCGGCTCCGGGCAGGGTGGGGTTGCGCATCGCGCCGGTGACGACGACCGGCTGCTCGTGACCGTGGTAGAGGTCGAGGAGGAAGGCGGTCTCCTCGATGGTGTCGGTGCCCTGGGTGATGACGACGCCGTCGACGTCTCCGGTCTCCAGCTCCGCCGCGATAGCGGCCGACAGCGCGGTGAGGTCCTCGAAGGTCAGGGAGGCGCCGGGCAGGCGCCGGAAGTCCCGCACCTTGAGGCCGATGCCGCTCGTGGCCAGGGCGGGTACCGCGGCGAGGAGTTCGTGGGCCGAGAGCGCGGGTACGACGCCTCCGGTGGTGGGATCGGTGGTCATGGCGATCGTGCCGCCGAGGGAGAAGACCGCCACGTTCCTGACCGACTCCGTCATGTCCCCTGCTCCCCTGTCCGGACGCCGCCGAGCGCGGCCTCGCGAGTGGTTCAGGCAGGCTATCGGGTCGGCGCCGTCCGGGTACGCGGAATGATCACCAGCTGTTCGGCCACGAACCGGCAGGTGGCCTCCAGCCCTTCGAGGCCGAGCAACCGGCTGCGCGGCCGGGCCAGCCGCTCGGTGCCGACGGCCGACAACTGTGCGCACCTGCGACCGAGCCAGGACGCATCGAGGTTGAGGTACTCCGCCGTTGCCGCGAGGCGTTGTCCGGCCTTCTCGGCCGCCGTGGCCGAGTGGTGGCTGACGTGGCCCGTCACCTCGGCGAACGTCCGCAGGGCTCCCGGCCGCGCGGTGACCGCGAGATGGGACGCCCCCTCGGTCCGTACCCATGAGGCGATGACGGCTCGGCGCCCGTGGGAGAGGGCGAAACCGTCGGTGTGCGCGAAGCCTCCGTCGTCCGTCACCCAGGTTCGGATACCGAAGGACTCCATGAGCGCGATGGCGAGGAACATCAGAACGCGCTCGTACGCCGGCGAGGAGGCGACCGCCGTCTCGGGGATGCAGAACCCCCGGCCGCTGGTACCGCCTGGATGCCGGGGCGCCATTCGTTCGAGGTAGCGGTACTTGTGCCGGAAGAACAGCCAGGTGGCGGCCTCCTCACCGCGCTGTTCCCTGGTCCAGAAAACCGGTGCGTCGCCCAGGTGGTCACGGTGGCCCAGGATGTACCGGGCTGCGGTCTCCGAGCCGATCAGCATCGTGGACACTTCAGTCAGGCCGTGGTCGGAGGCGAGCGGCGAGCCGGGGGAAGCGGTGAGCGAAGCCAGCAAGGTGTGCAGGGCCTGGTCGTCGCCGAGCAGCGCCGCCTCGAATCCCGACACGGCCCACAGGATGCCGTAAGTCAGGTCGTCCAGTTCGTACGCGGCCGGGATGTCGACCGGTTCGGAGGCGGTGCCGCGTACGCCGCTCGGCCTGGCGTCGGTGACGAACTGCCGGACCGCCCCGTCCACCGTGCGGTTCGCGACGACGAGCGCGCGCATCGGCATGGTGCGCCAGGCGTCCAGCTCCGGGCGGGAGTCGAGTCTCAAGCTGTCCCCGAGGAAGGAGGCCGCTGAGAGGCTCAGCACGGGCAGCGCCGTCGTCGAGACGGACCGGCCGGCGGGTAACAGGAGCTGGCCTGGGCCTTCGGGCAGCGCCACGTACCCACGCGCTGCGGTGTCCGCCGTTCCTGGTCGGCTCGTGGCGTCCGGGGTGTGCGGATCGGCCGTGGGGAGGAGCCCGAGCAGCTCTTCCGGAACTCCCAATGCATCGGTCCACTGAACGAACTGCCGTCGGTCGCGGATCTGTTTGAGCCCGCGCTCGAGTCTGCTGACCTCGGCTTGGTCGATGCTGACCATCCGCGCCACGCCGGCCTGGGAGAGGCCCGTGTGCTTCCTGAACAGCTTGACGACGGCGCCGAGTTCCCATGCGGCCACGGCTCGCCGGACCGTCGGATCACGCCAGAAGGCCGGGTCGGCCCGTCGGGCGGCCGGCCCGTCCTGGCACGAGGCGCATCGTGTACCGGCGTTGAAGCGACTGAGAAGGGCACCGCAGCGCGTGCACCGCCGCTGTCCGCTGTCGACCATGGTCGGCATTCTCCCTTTCTCTGCGACCACCCGGACACGTTCCGCTGGTGGCGCTCATAAACACTCATGAGCGTGGGCCTTCGTGGCGGCCATCTTGGTGGAGCACCACCGACCGGAGCCGCGTGCCGCGACTCCCCGGACGTGAGGATCCGACCTGTGACCTCCTTGACCCTGCCGCCTCGGCCTCCCGGTTCGCCGCCGCTGGCCCATGCCTGGCAGACGCTGGCGGACGGACTGCTGACGCAGCGGCTCCATCTCCATCTCGACGAATGGCGGGCTGCCGTCGCCGAGGAGAAGGCGCTGCCGGACGTGCCGGGCGCCGATCTCTCCGTGCTGGCCCAGCGCCCGTCTCCGCTGCCGGCAGGCAACGGGTCCGCGATGGCGCTGCTGGAGGACGCCGGGCTCGGCTTCTGGTGGGAGCTGCCCCAACGACACGGAACGGAGTCGCGGAACCAGCGCGGGGCGCTTCACCGCGCCGCCGACACCGCTGCCCAGAGCATCCTCGCGGAGCAGTCCGGGGCGGCCTGGTCCGACGCCGTGACGGCCGTCAGCGCCGCCGCCGCGTGGTGGGTGGGCTTCTTCACGGTCATCCGCCACCGCGGGGTGCACCACATCACGCTGGAGCCGCACCCGGGCCCGCTCCATGAGCAGGCCCTGGGCACCGCGGTGAGCGTCGTGGCCCACGGCATGGCCACGCGGGTGCTGGAGGCGGCGCTGCGTGACTCCGACGATGACCCGGCCCTCCGCGCCGCGTACTGCCGGGCCATCGAGGCCGGCATCTGCGCCGAGCCCGAGCTGCCCCGCCTCATCGACGAGTTGGCGGAGCTCCGGCTTGTGGACCTGGTATCCATCACGGCCCGCTGGCGGGGCCGCTTCACCAAGTACGCCGGCGGCACGGGAGCGGGGCAGGTCGAATGAACCACCGCTATCCGTTCATCGTCGTCGAGGGGCTCGACGGCACCGGCAAGACGACGCTGCGCAAGGGCCTGTTCCGGCTCTGGGAGGGGCTCTACGGCGTCACCCCGCTGTGCGTGCTCACCACCAACTTCCTCGCCGCCGACCAAGCCGCCGCCATCGTCACCGGCAAGTACCAGCCGAACGCAGGGAACCGTGACGCCTACCTGTCCGCGATCGCGGCGGACAAGCGGGCCACGCTGGATCGCCTCGTGCTCCCCCAGCGGCGGGCCCGGCCGGTGATCGCGGATCGCTGGCTTCTCAGCGAGCTGGCCTTCTTCGCCGTGAAGCACGGTATGAGGGCGTCGGAGACGTACGAGACGCTGGCCGCGCAGCTCACCGTGGCCCCCGATCTCACACTCGTCCTGGACCTGGAAACCGACGCCTCGATGAGCCGGGCGCAGGCCCGCCAGGGTGACGCCGTCCGGGCCGACTGGGACGTGCACGACGTCCAGAGCCGGGTTCGCGAGACCTACGAGGCCGTGGTCTCGAAACCCGACGAGTTCCCGCTCCTCGGCGACGTGGTCCGCCTGGACGCCCGCCGGCCCCGGTCCGAGGTGCTGCTCGCCGCCTGGGACGTACTGCGTGAACGGCAGCTGGTGCCGCCGGTCGCCGCCCGCACGGAAGGAGGAGAGACCCATGGCTGACGGCACGAAGGCGATGCATCTGCGCAGGGCCCTCGCCGACAGCGAGCGGAAGCACCCGCTCCTGGCGATCGGTGCGGTGAACGCACTCGCCGCACACGTCGCAGCGGAGGCGGGCTTCGACGCCCTGTGGGTGAGCGGCCTGGAGGTGTCCGCCGCCTCCGGGCTGCCGGACGCCAACGTCCTGGGCCCCCGGGACCTGTCCGACGTGGTCGCCTCGCTCGGCCGTGTCACCGAACTGCCCGTCGTCGTGGACATCGACAACGCGGGCGGCTCGGGGCGCACGGCGGAGCGGTTCGCGTACGACCTGATGCGCGCCGGAGCCGCGGCGGTGTGTGTCGAGGACAGCGCGTACCCGAAGTGCAACAGCTTTGCGGCCCACCGGGCCCAGAACCTCGCCGACCGGGACCTGCTGTGCGAGCAGGTGGGGCGCATACGGAAGATCGCCGGTGACGGCCTCGTGGTCGTGGCCCGCACCGAGGCCCTGATCGCCGGTGAGGACATGGCCACGGCGATCGCCCGTGCCGAGGCGTACGCCGAGGCCGGAGCGGATGCGGTACTCATCCACTCCAAGGACGCGGCCGGTGAGCAGGCGCGGGCCATCGGGCGAGCGTGGAGCCACGGCGTGCCGCTGGTCAGCGTGCCCACGGCGTTCCCCGACCTGAGCGCCGCCGAACTCGGCGAGGCCGGCTTCCGCCTCTGCATCTACGCGAACCAGCTCAGCCGTGCCGCCCTCGCGGGTATGCGCACCGCCGCCCGTCAGTTCCGGCGTGGTGGGAGTTTCCGCTCCACCGTCGCGGGATCTCTGGCGGAGGTCGGCGACCTGATGCGCGTCGGCGAGCCGGAGGCGCTGTCGTGCCTCTGACGCCCGAGCTGCCTCGGATCAGCGTGTCCGTGAAGGCAGCGATCGTGCGCGACGGCGCCGTCCTGCTGCTGTCGTACGACGACGAGGCCGGGTTCCACTACAACCTTCCCGGCGGCAAGGCCCAGGTCGGCGAGGACCTGCGCCAAGCCGTGAACCGCAAGGTCGCGCAGGAAACCGGCCTGCAGGTCGTGGCCCGGCGTCTGTTGTGCGTCGTCGAGTACGTCCCCGAGTCGTGGCAGGGCGAGTTCGGGGACGTACAGAAGGTCCAGTTCAACTTCCTCGCGGAGCAGGTGGACGACGCGGAGCCGCGCATGCCGGAACCGCCGGACCCCATCCAGGTGGGCTTCGAGTGGGTTCCGCTGAAACGTCTTGGCGACGTGTACCTGTTACCCCGGATCAACCGCCCGCTGTCGGCGGCGTTGAGCGGGGAGCTCGTCGACCCGTTCGTGGACAGGTGGTGACCTTCATGGATCCGACGTTGAAGGATCTGCGGGAGTGGCTGCTGCGGGAGCACGCCGGGACGGTCTGTGCCGACCGGCTCCGCGTGATCGCCGACGAGCTCGCCGACCTGACTGCCCGCGGTCTGCAAGGCGCTGTGGTGGAACTCGGTTGCTACAGGGGCGCGATGGCCCTCTGGATCCGTGGCGTGCTCGAATCGCTGGGCGACCACGACCGCGAGATCCACGTCTACGACTCCTTCCAGGGCATGCCCGCGCCCGGCACCGAGGACTCGGACCATCTGGCGGCGGGCGAGCTCCGGTCGTCCCCGGACGACGTGCGCGCCACGCACACGACCTGGGGCAGGCCGGCACCGGTCATCCATCCGGGGTGGTTCGACGAGACCCTTCCCAAGGAGCTGCCCGATGACATCGCGTTCGCCTACCTGGACGGCGACTTCTACGACTCGACCCTCACGGGCCTCACGCACTGCGTCACCCGCCTGGTGCCGACCGGCGTGCTGCTCGTCGACGACTACGCGGACTCGACGGTCAACCCGCGGGCCTGGGACGGGCTCCCGGGGGTGAAGCGCGCCTGCGACGCGTACTTCGGCACGCCTTCGCCCGTGACCGTCGTCGTCGGCGAGGGCGATCTCGCCTTCGGCCGGTACGAGAAGTCGGAGTTCCCCGGATGAGCGCTGTCCTGGTGCTACGCGGTGCGGCGGACGCGAGCGCGATCCGCCGCGCCCTGCCCGATGTCCTCGTACACGAGTTGCCGAACCTGGACTCGCCTATACCCACCGACACGGCCGTGCTCGTCCTGCGCTCCGGCATCCGTGTCGGCGAGAGGGAGCTGGACGCGCTCCCTCACCTGCGGCACGTCGTACGGGCCGGCTCCGGCATCGACCACATCGACGTGAACGCCCTCCGGCACCGTGGCATCACTCTGCACCGCAACGCCGAAGCCGGCGCGGGCGCCGTGGGCGAGTGGGTCCTCGCCGCTGCACTCGCCCTGGCCCGGCGGATCCCCTTGGGGCATCACGGGCTGCTGCTCGGCCAGCACGAGAAGCAGGCGTGCATGGGGGCGTCACTCGGCACCCTGGCCGCAGGTATCTGGGGCGCAGGTCCGGTCGGACTGGCCGCCGACTGGGCCCTCGCCCCCTACGTAGGCCGCACGGCCTTCGCCGCGTGGCCGTCGAACCCTCCCGGTCTGCGGGAGCTGACGCCGACAGCCCTCATGGAGCAGTCGCAGGTACACGTGATCGCTCTGCCGCTGCGTCCCACGACCGAACAGCTCATCGGCGAGGACTTCCTCGCGCGCGTCGCTCCGCAGCGGCCTCTGCTGATCTGCGCCGGGCGGCTGGAGACCCTCGACGTCGCCGCCTGCCTGCGGGCACTGGCGGACGGAAGGCTCTCGGGCCTTGCACTCGACCCGGTCGAGCGGGAGCACCTGCCGCTCCTCACCGGCTCCACGACGCCGCTCAACCTCCTGGCCTCACCCCACATCGGGGCCCAGCGCTCCGACGTGCGCGGCGCGCTCGACCGATGGGCCGTCGATCTCCTCAAGCAGATCACCGCTGACGACAAGATCCTGATCGAAGGAGGCCACCGGTGAACCCATCGGCACGACTGCGCCGGGAGATCGCCGACAAAGTCGCCCAGGCGCTGGTCGCTTCCGGCGAGGCCCGCGAGGTCTGGCTGGAGGGAGCCCTCGCCTGCGGCTTCGCCCACGCGGCAAGCGACATCGACCTGCGCGGCATCGTGGACGGCGAGCTTCCGGCGTGGGAGTCGCGCATCGTGGACGGCGTCCGCGTCGACCTCCAAGCGGCGGGGCCGCAGAGGGCGGGGGAACTCCGTCACCTGCTCCGCTCCTTCGACGTGCGCCGCGACGACCTCGGATCGTTCCGCCGGGTACGCGCCTCGATGCACGACCTCATGTGTCTGCGCACCGCCCTCTCATACGGCTCCGGGCGATGGGATCCGGTGCTCGATCCCGGGGAGCGCCAGGGCTACCGACGCTGGGCGGTCGCCGACCAGGCCGAGGTTGCGGCGAGTCTCGCGGAGGACCTGACCGGCCTCGTCGAGGACGGCCTGGCCGAATCGGCCGGCGTCGTGTGCCGGAAGCTGGAGACCTGCCTCACCGCGCTCGGCTGCGCGGCGGCCGGCCACCCGGTCCTGGGCGACAAGTGGCTGCCGCTGCTTGCCGACGCGCAGCCCCGCCCGTCGATCGACCCGGCTCGCGCAGAGACGTGGGAGTGGTTCCGTCCGGTTCAGCGAGGCGTGACGAGAGCGCTTCTGGTCTGCTGGCCCGTCGACGACCCGCTGCAGAAGCCTCCCCATCTTGGTGCCCCTGACGCCGGCTGGCTGCCCCAGCGGTACGCCGACGGGTGGTTCCTTCGCCGTGGCGACGTCCACATCCCCATCACCGGCGGGCAGCTTCTCGGGTGGCTGTCCACGGTCTCCACCGATGACGCCTAGACCGCGTCTCTCCTCCTCCGGAGTCCTCTGATGCCCGTCACCCGCACCGCCTCCATCGACCTGGAGAGTCTCTACGCCCCGCTGCCGAGCACCGGGACGGACACGGCCGTCTCCGTGATCCTCAAGCTCCGCGGGGAGACCTGCGACATCGACTGCCTGTACTGCTTCGAGAAGCGCAAGGAGTCCCCGGGCGGCGCCCGGATCAGCGCGGAACAGGTCCACCGCCTCGGTTCGATCTTCTCCAGGCGTCCGCTCAGCGTCGAACTCCACGGCGGGGAGCCCCTGACCGCCGGCCGGGAACAGATCGCAGAGATCCTGGACGCGCTCGCCGCACAGCCGAACGTCATCCGCGTGAGCCTCCAGACCAACGGCCTCCAGCTCGACGACGCCTGGCTGGACCTGTTCGAGCGGCACTGCCCCCAGCTGGAGATCGGCATCTCCCTCGACGGGGACGCGCTCGGAAACTCGTGGCGCGTCGGTTACGACGGCAGCCCCACGTACCCCCGAGTGGTCGAAGCCCTGGAACTCCTCGGCCGTCGGGAACGCCGCGTCGGCGTCATCTGCGGCGTCACCCCATACGTCCTCGGCCGGGCCTCCGAGGTCATGGAGCACCTCGCCTCCTTTCCCGCCGTGACGACGGTCAGCCTGGTGCCGTGCTTCGACGCGGCGGTCACTCGGTCGACCACGGTGGCCGGATCCCGCACGCCGACCAGCCGGGCACTCCAGCGACGGGCCATCGGCCCCACCGGCCCGGCCTGGGCCGTCACGCCGCGTCAGTACGCCGACTTCGTGCTGGAGGCCGCCCACCACTGGGTCGCCGACGGCCTGTTCCGCCGCGTCAAACTGGAGCCCGTCGTCTCTGTCATCCGCCGCCTGAGGGGACTACAAACCCGTTCCTGTCACTTCTCCGACTTGAAGTGCGACCACGTCCTCACCCTTTATCCCGATGACCGCCTGGGAAGCTGTGACGAGCTGCCCTGGCCGCAGGCTGGCCTGGCCGCGCTCGGTGACGTACACGCTGAGGCGGACGTGGCCGGCGCCCAGGGCAGCTCTCCCCTGCTCCGGCAGGCGCGCTCCCTGGTCACGAAGTGCACGACCTGCGACTACCGCGACACCTGCGGCGCGGGCTGCCCGGCGGTCCGCCTCCGCTTCGCCGCCGCAGGCGACGAAGACGCGTACTGCGACCACCGCATGCGCCTGATCGACGGCGTCGCCGCCCTGCTCGCCCAGCCGGACCTCCCGCCCGGTGCCTCCTGTTCCCGGCTACGCTGGCGTCCCGTCCGCCCCAACGACATGCACCACGTCGTGGCGTTCCTGGCCCGCTGGGATGACCCCGCCGCACCGCGCCCGCGAGCACGCCTCCAGGTAAGCGCCCAGGGCAACATCAACACGGTCGGCCTCCCCGGCGTTCACGAGGCGGACGATCTCGACCCGCGACACCCCCAGTGGTACGAGGGCATCGAGTCCGGCGTCCGCCCGGTCGTCGACGCGCTCACCGCGGGCTGGAACACCGTCACCTATGACAGCTGCCAGGGCCACGCATACGCCGACCTTCCCGGAGCCGAGCCCCGATTCCTCTCGGTCGGCAGCCTGCCGCGCGACCGCGCCGAGTACGCGCGAACAGCGGCACGCCTGTGCCGTGCCGCCGGCCGAGCCGAGTCCTCCCTGCCCGGAGCGTGTTCGCTGGTCCTCGGCCGCAACGAGCTCACGTGCCGGACCACCGGCCGGGCGTATCCGACGCTCGACCTCCATCTCGTACCCTCTGCCGGCACCACACCTGCCCAGTACTTCGAGAACCTCACCGACGCCGTGCACGTACTCACGGAGGCCCTGGCCGAAGCCGCCTCTGCCCCGCCGTCCGCCCTCTGCGCCTGCGCGACCGCAGCCCGCTCCAGCGATGGAGGCGCGCAGTGATCCACATCGCTGAGACGCTGTCCGTCCAGACCGTGGAGAGCTTCCTCAGACCGAACGAGATCGAGCGCCTCAACGACGTCATGGACGACGCGCTCGGCCCCCTCGGGCGCGACCGGTACGGCGCGGGCCGACATACGACTATCCACGAGATCCCCGGCCACTCCCCCGCCGAGGCGCAGGACGTCTACGAGCCAGTCGGTCGGATCGAGATGACCGACATCCCGTACGAGGCGACCGCCCTCCTCGACCAGGCCCTCAAGCTCCACATGGCCGCCATAACGCGCACCCTGCCGTCGGTCACCGGCCACCGGCCGTGGATTTACCTCGAATACGGCGCCGGTCAGTACATCACCCCGCATGCGGACGGCATCGCCCCCGATCCCCTCTCGCGTCCCCGGCAGATCGCCGCCGCGACGGTCACGCTCACGGACACCCAGGACACGGGCGGGGCGTTCTACGTGGAGACCACGGGCAGCGACGCCGCCTGGACCACCGACGAGGCGCCGGCCGGGTCGGGTTACGCCCCGGGGATGCGCTTCGCACACGACGGGACGGACTTGTCCTCTCCCTGGTTCCGCAGCATGCCGCGCACCCGGTGGAGCGTCGCACCCGCTCCCGGCACTCTCGTGGTCTTCGGCAGCCAACTCGTCCACGGCACCGAACCGGTCCGCGCCAGCTGCGTTCGCAAGTTCCTGACGCTCTTCGTCTCCGAGTAAGGAGCCGTGCATCCGTGACCGGCCCCCGCGGCCCGCCCGCACCAGCCCTTCGCCCCGACCCACCGCCCCTACCTGAGGAGAGAGAGCGAGCAGTGGCAGACGACAAGACGTTCGACGAGTTCCTGGAGGCGGTCGCGTCCCTGCGTGACAGCGACCCGGTGCGCACCACCGCGCACACCTCCAACGCGGCCACCGAGACGTGGCTGGCCACCACGGTGCAGCCTGACGCCGCTGAGCCCACCACCGAGTCCTGACCCGCCACGGGGCCGGGCCCGTCCCGGTCCGGCCCCGTTCCACTCCCGGAGCCACGCATGAGCGCTCTCTCCCCGGAAGCCCTGGTCGCCCTCGACGGTATCGCCGACCACCAGCGCCAACGGACCAGCCGGATCGCCTCCGTACTCGGCAACCGCCTCGGCGCGTTCGCCCTCGACTACGCCGTCGCCCACCACCTGCTCGAAGGCGCCGAACACACGGCGCGCGCCCGGGACGCGGACCGCCTCGCCTGGTACCGCCGTACGACGGTCCGAGACCTGACCCACCTGTCGGCCGGCCCGCACATCGTGCTCAGCCCGCGCCCCGCGGACCTGCTCCGCTCGGAGATCTCCGAAACCGCGTACTACCTCGTCCGCCCCGACACTAGCCCTGCCCCAGCCGAGGCCCATGGCCTCGTTCGTGCCGCCCTCGCCTCCGCGACCGAGCACGGCTTCGGCACCCTGCTCACCCAGCATGCCCCCGTCATCTGCCTGCTCAACCGTCGCCGGCTGGACGAGACCCTCCACAGCTGGGCCCTCACCCGCCTCCCGGGCACGGTCTTCACCGACTACACCCCCCACCCCGAGGTCCTGGCCCGCGACCTCATCCACGAGGCCGCCCACAACTGGCTCAACGACGCACTGGCCGCACACGACGTGCGCCTCCCCGCCGATGTCACCTTCTTCTCCCCCTGGCGGGAAACTCCTCGTCCCGTCTACGGCTTCCTTCACGCCTGCTGGGCCTTCTCCCTCACCGTGCTGTACGCACGGCAGGCCCGCCGCGACGCCACGGGTGCTGTGGTCCCCTTCCTCGACGTGCATCTGCGCCAGCAAGAGAGCCAGTTCGCCTCCGCACTCGATTCGCTGGCTAAGGCACTCTCATACGTCTCCGCTGACTCGCTCCGTGATCACGTCAGCCATGCCGTGAGCAAGGCCGTCGAATCGGCGTAACCCGGGGGCTGTCCGAGCTCCCACCCCTGACAGCGCCGTAACAAGGATGCGAACGGAGTTCCTGATCAATAGCGCTCTACGCGGTCGTGAGCAAGGTCGGGGCGCTCGACGGCACCGAGCTGTACCTCAAGGTGGGCCGTAAGGTCGCCGTCTGAGCCTGGGCCCCGGTGCCTACCCACCCGTGTGGGTAGGCACCGTTCTGGTTGGGAGACCGAGTCGCTAGGGGGCACCGCCAGCACACCGGGGTTCCCCTTACCCCCGCCCCCGCGGCGCCACACAGGTACGTTCGGTGAAGAACCAGCCCCCTTTGGAGCAGGTGGCGCCCAGAACCCGGCCTTTCTCCCGAAGCCAGGGATAGCGGCCTTGCAACTCCGCAAAGTTGTCGTTCGTCACGACCGTCGCGCCGGATTCATCCGCGATGACTGCCACGAGGGCGTCGCCCTTGCCCTCGGTGCCGGCTGGCGGCTGGATGATGTCTCCCTTGCTGAGGGCGGCCTCCACGGCCTCACGTTCCGCGTTTGCGACCTTGTGCCGGAAGCTGGCGTCAACCACGACATGAATGTCGGCCTGCGGATACTTCTTGGCCAGCGCCGCCCGCGCGGCCTGAAGCTGAGAGAAACTCGGGTGATCGTCGTCCTCGTAGATCCCCGGGCGAACCGGTGAATGACCGATCCAGGCGAGGTTGGAGCCGTCGACGACTATGGTGTGCGGGCCACCGTCGAGCGGCACCGGACGCGCCTTCGGAGGCGCGGGAACGGGGCGGGTGCCTGCTGCCGAGGCTGCCGTCCCGAGAGGGTCCGGATTCGAGTTGCCCTTCAGCAGGCGGTCCAGCTCTTCTCGGACCTCGGGCGTGGGGCCACCCGAACCGAAGCTCTCGACCTCTTGGTCGACCACGACCTCGCCCGTGTGCTCCAGGGTGGCCTTGACGTGGAGCAGGCCGTTGGAGTCGTACGTGTACTCCAGGTCGAAGCGGGACTCGTCGCGGACCCGCGGCGTGGGGTACGTGAGGGTGAGTTCGGTGAGCTGCACGTTGTCGCGGTGGGCGAGCTCCTTGTCCGGGTCGCCCTCCCAGATCTCCACGGACAGCTTCCGTGCGTGGTCCTTCTGCGGCGTGTAGCTCTTGCGCTCCTTCCAGGGCAGCGGCGAGTTCCTGGGGATGATCTGGCTGAACCGCTTGCGTCCCGAGGAGTCCTTGACCATCGTGCCGAGGGCATGGCTGGTGGCGACCTGGATGACTCCTTCGGTCTCACCGGCGAGCACAGCCGCCGCGATCGACGCGCCGCGCGCGACCGCTGTCATCGGATCGCACAGTTCGGTAGGCACGGGCTCCGTCTGGAGTGCCTCGGCGACTGCGGCCCGCACGCTGGGGATCTGGCTCGTACCGCCGATCATGAGGATGTCGTCCACGTCGAGCGGGGCCATGTGCAGGTCCTTCAGGCATTGCTCCACAGGCCCGAGGGCGCGGTCGACGAGGTCGCCGATCGCCTCCTCCAGTTCGCCCTGGTGGATCTCGACACCGACACCGTCGGGGGTGACCACCGTGACGGACGGCTGGGAGGAAAGCAGGATCTTGTTCCGCTCCACGTCCAGCCGGAACTGGCGCTCCTGTGCCGGAGTCCAGGCCCTGCGCGCAGGCGCTCGCTCGAGCACAAGTTCACGCAGCCGCCGGTCGATCTCCAGGCCGCCGAGCTCTGTCACTCCGCGTGACGCGCGCTCCTCGAAGAACCCGTCCGAGTAGTCGAGCACGGTCACATCAATGGTGCCGCCGCCCCAGTCGAAGACCAGGATCTGGGAGTCCTCGCGGAAGTCGTGGACATACGAGATGGCAGCCGCTGTCGGCTCGTTGAGCAGAGCCTGGACCTCGATGCCGGCGAACCGCGCCGCTGCCCTGGTCCGATACCGGGCGGCGCCCGTCGCGTTGGCGGGCACAGTAATGACGGCGCGATCGATGTCGGTGAGGTTGTGCTGGGCGCCGTCGCGCATCGCGGTGAATACACCCGCCGCGACGGTGGTCGCCGCGAAGCGCCTGCCCTGGATGGTCACGTACTCGTCGCTCTTAAGGAGACGCTTGCAGGCTTCAGCCGCCTCCTCGGAGCGGAGCTTGGCCTCCCAGCCGAACAAGGGGCCGCGTCGAAGCGAGCTGACACCCACGACCGAGGGGAAGAGCTGCTCAAACCCGGGCCGCCGCCAGTCGGCATCAATGTGGTGAGCGTCGAGTGGCAGTACCTCGGCGTTGTCGCCCTGCCACTGGGCCACGACGGAATTGGTCGTACCGAAGTCGATTCCTGTCGAGGTCACTTGGCATCGCCTCCCCGCACGTCCGCCGCACTGGTCCCGTCACGCTCCGCCAGGGTCCTCGGGGCTGGGATGCGGCGGAGTTGGCCGGCGAGCAGCAGCTTGTCCGTCGCCTGGTCCACGTAGGCCGGCCGGAGCAGCTCGAAGCCCTCACCTTCGCCCTCGACGACGACGAAGAGCTCCTGCTCGTCGGCCTCCTCGACCACACGGACCCCCATGTCGATGAGGGAGGCGCGCACCGCCCGGCGGATGGCCTTCGCTCCCTGTTCGGGCGTGCTTGCGAGGACGTCGGTCTCGACCAGCCGCGCGATGTGCTCGTCCCGCGTCCTGAATGCCTCCAGCACCCCCTGACGCAGCGCCGCGTTGACTGTGGCGGGGGTCGGACGGGCGTCCTGCGGAAGCTGCGCGATCAGCTCCGAAGCTCGCTCGGTGAATCGGGCAAGGAGCTGCGCCGGATGAAGGAGTTCCTCCGGCCTGAGGGTGCGCAGTTTCATGTCCGCCGCGAACTCCTGGTTCTCCTTGCGGCGGGTCCGCCCCGTGGGCTTCTTGGTCTGTCCGGCCGCGTTCGGGCTGCTCTTGCGGCGTGCGGACTCGCTGCTCATGAAGTCGTCCTGTGGTCGTGATCGGGGCGCCGGGGCGCGGTCAGCAGGGTGGAGAGGAGATCGGCGATCGCGCGGTTGCGTATCGCTGCGAGGTCAGCGTCGGCCCGGTGCGTGGTCCGGCGCGGCATCGCGACGAGTCCCGGCGTCAGGGACCTCGGTCGCACCGTGAGCAGTCGCAGGGACGCAGGGTCCAGCGGCAGCACGAAGAAGTCGGACCAGTCCTCGGTCCGCTCAGCCTGCTCAATCCGGCGCTTCGCCCAGTTGGCCTGCGCCGCCAGGTCGAGGTCGTCCCGGTCGGCCCGTCTGCGCTCGCGCCACTGGTGCTTCCACTGCTCACTCTTGTGCGGCAGCCCCAGCTCCAGATACGGATTGGCGGGCTGGTCCCGATCGTTGCGCCTGGTTCCCCGCCGACGGTCCAACAGAGCCAGGTTCTCCTCGACCCGCTGGTCGGTTCGGGCGACACGCGCCAGCGAGACATAGGCGAGGTCGAGATCGTCATTGAGCAGAGCAAGGTAGGCGAACATGTTCCACGCCTCAGCCGCGTGCTCGGCTGACGCGCCTTCGTGATCGACGAGCTTGTCCACCTGTGCCTGGGCTTTCTTCCTCTCGCCCTGGCAGATCAGGTCGTAGGCATGCCGCAGCGCCACGAGGGCGTAGAACGGCCCGCGCGCCGGATTTACCGCGGCCCTCGGCTCCCACAGGGAGCACATCAGCCGCCACAGCCCGCGGTCGGCGGGGATGTCCGGGTCCCAGGAGCCCGTGACAGCGCCATCGCGCACCTTGCGCAGGCGAAGCACCAGCTCGCGAGGCAGCAGCCTCTCGAGTTCCTTGAGGACGTCCGTCTCACCATCCGCGACACGCAGGAGCAGGTCGTAGAGGCTGCCCGGTGCCGGCTGGACCGGGTCGCCCGCCAGGAACGCCTCCCGCTCGCCGGGCTCGTCCCAGCCGAGCGAGCGGGCAAGGGCGGCATCCGTCTTCTCCGGTGCGAGCCTGGCAAGCAGGTAACGCTGTTCGCCGGCGTCCGCCCGCAGGGCCCACGGCTGATGGCCGCGGTCCAATACGCCTGCCTCGATCAGGTCGTCGATGATGCCGAGGGGCGCCCAGGGGACGATGGCCCCCAGATGGTGCGTGGACAGCTCTTTCAGGTTCCTCCGGGCAAGAGCCTGCTGAAGCGCGAAAGCCCCGGTGGGGTCCGCCTCGGCACCACGGGGGATGTTGTCCGTGCCAAGGTCAGCCGCCGGGGCCTCTCCCATGATCACCGCGAGTCGGCGCTCACCAACCGGGGAGAGCCAGGGCAGGCCGACTTCGTAGACGGTGGAGAGCACGGCGGCGGTCTGCTCGACGGCCCGGCCCGGTTCGACGGCTTCGAGCAGGGCCTTAACGGCGTGGACGAGTTGGGGTGTCGGCTGTCCGTCCAGACAGGAACGAACGGTGTCGGCGCCCCACCGCAGGGTTTCGTCCTCGGCGTTCGTGGACTCCAGCAGCCCGCGCAGCACATCCTCGACACGCGCCACCGCCTCCGCACCGAAGACCCCGGCCCTGCGCCACTTGCGCAACGCGAATCCGTCGACCACGCCCCCGGAACTGGTGACCGCGGCGGAGCGTCGGGCGGACCGCCGCGCCCGCCACGCCTCGACCATCTCAGCGCGTGTCATCGCCTCCGTAAACGGCGGTGCCCCCGCTCCGAATCCACCGATCCGATCGGCCGAAGCGTCCTCGTTCCCCATGCGCCCCGCTCGTCTCCCGCGTTCGAAACCTGCATCGTATTTTGACAGGTCTTCTCAGGTGGCGGCAGGCACCCTCACTAGGGCGCGATGTGCCGCGCGCCCGGCCCAGCCCAGGTCCCGTCGGCTCGCCAGGTGAGGAGCACGCTGAAAGCGCCATCGACCGCGTCAGCCACCCATGGCTCCGCCGGTTCGCCGCCCAACACGACGACGAGGAACTCCGCCTGGCCTTCCGTACGCAGGTGGGACACCTCCATGAGGTGAAGCACTGACTCCCGGATGGACGGGTACATGCTGTCCTCGCTGCCCAGTACGTCGAAGAGCACGGTGCCGTCAGCCCGCGTGCACCAGGCGTCCACGAAAGCGCTCTCCCCGACCTCCGACGCACTGTCGTAGAGGTCGGCGAGCAGGCGGTGCCGGAGCGCTTCGTGGGACCGGTTCGACCGCGCCGCCACCGTGCGGGCGGCCACCAGGTCTTCCAGGCCGCTGCTCGCTGCGGCCGGCTGGTCTTCCTTCGCCTGCTCCTCTTCGACGAGCAGGGGTGACGGGTCGGTGGGGGACATGGTCGTCCTTCGGGGCTCGGGAAGGAAGTCGGTGACGGCCGGCGGTCTGAGGTAGTCCGTACCGGGTTCGCGCACGGTCAGCAGGGAGCGGCCGTCGGGCGAGAGCCGCCACTGGAAGTGGCTGCCCTTGACGATGACACGGGTCTCGAACAACTCGATATCCGCAGTCCGCAGATCATCGGCGAGCGCTCCACGCATCGCGCGTACGAAGGTTTCATCGGACACACCGCGAATCTGCCCCACCCGCTCGTATCCGGCGCAGGCCGAGGCGGTAGCGTGCACCGCTTCTGCGTCGAGCAGGCGGACCGGTTCCTCGGCACCGAGCAGTGGTCCGCTCTCCCTCACCGGCGCGGTCAGCGCCGATCTCCGCGCAGCCCGGGCGTCCTTGCCCACCCGGGAAGCGACGCCCTCCTCGAACTGCGCGAAGCTCCGCTCCGCGTGCACCGCGTCGTAGCCCGTGATCGTGTCGGCCTCGGGACTGAGCACGATGCGGAATCCCTCGAGGTCTAGCACCCAGGTGCCATCTGCGGCGCGCAGGTGCCGGGCCCGCTCGACGAACGCGGCCAGCATGGTGTGCAATTCCACCGCCGCTTCGCGCAGGCCGCCCCGGTGCCGTACGACAAAGGCCCCGCACGCCCCCGAGCTGAGCCGCACGGCGGCACGCTGCCGCGCATCGAGGTTGAGACGGCCCTGGTCCTGCGCACCGACGATTGGAGCAAGCCTCCGGGGCTGGGCCACGACCACCGGTTCAGCCGTGCGGAAGCCCCCGCAAGGGGCCGTCCTGCACCATTTGTCTGGGTGGTGAGTGGAATGGGTGCACGGAGTCCCGTCAGCGAAGTACCTGCTGCACAGGCTCGCCGCAGGATCCGCGACCGAGCCCTCCGCCTCATGAGGGGACGGCGAAGGAGCGGATGAGGCAGTGGGGGCGGGAACGCGGTCCGGGCCTCCGATCTGCGGGGGCAGAGGCAGGGCGTGGACGACGGTCAGCGACTGGGTACACCGGGTCAGCGCGACATACAAATGCCTCAGGCCGACAGCCTCGTCTGTGACAATCTCGGCAGGCTCCACCACGACGACGTGGTCGAACTCGAGACCCTTCGCCTCAGCCGGGGTGAGGACGGCAAGGTTCCCGAGACTCTCTGAACCGAGCGCGCGCGCGATATCGCTGGCCCACTCCCCGACCGGCGGCACGATCACGCCGATCGAGCGTTCATCCAATCCGGCAGGTGCGCTCGCCCGTAGCCGTGCTACGGCCTCGGCGACCAGAGTGCCTACCTCCGCCCCCTGGATCACGGCGACGCCCGCGCCCGTGTCGCGCACCGAGTCGGGCACTGTCACGCCGGGCGCGCAGTGCTCGCCCAGCCGGGCCACGAAGGCCATGACCTCTCCTGGTACGCGGAACCCCGTGAGCAGCTGAGTGACCCGCCCTCCGCCCTGGCCGGCGAGCACCACCCCAAGGCCGTCCCAGTCCTGGTGGACGTAGGGCCCGGTCGACTGCGCGAGGTCGCCGAGCACCGTCATCGAACCGCTGGGGCAGCGCCGTGCCAGGGCCCTGGCCTCCATCGGCGTGACGTCCTGTGCTTCGTCGATGACCAGGTGCCCGTACACCTTCTGGGGGCGTCCGCCCAGTACGTACTCCAGCTCATCGAGAAGGACCATGTCTTCGCGGCTCAGTTCCGTCCGCGAACGCGCCGTACGGCTCACCGGACCGGCTCCTAGGCGGGATGCGGTGAACAGATCCTGTTCGGCGGCCGACAGAATGCCCTCGGCGGCCCGGCTGAGGCTGGCCCCGCCGGAGAACAGGCCCCGCAGAATGTCCTGGGCCGCAAGGCTGGGGCAGATCCGCTTGAGGAGGCGTACGATGGGGCGGGCCCTGGCCGTCTCGGCCAGGTAGTCGATGTCGGCAGGGCCTGGCAGCAGCCCGACGTAGACATCGGTCAGGTGCTGCGTGATCCGCTGTGTGCAGCGCTCCCGACGCACCTGGTACGGACTGTCGCCGGCCAGCGCCGCAGCAGCGATCTCCGCTATCTCCTCCACAGGTACAACGACTTCGCGGCGGTTCAGCTCGAAGGTGAAGACCGGCCCGCCCACGAGCGCGGCCAGCCGTTCCACCGAGCTCGTCGTCTCGCAGTCGACGGCCCTGCGCAGCACCGCGGCCATCCTCGGATCAGCCTTCACCGCGGCGATCGGACGGGGGTCTCGGGGCGACGCTGCTGCCGACCAGAGCGCGGGAAGTTCGAGCATCGACACGTCGTCACTGCCGAGTTCGGACAGGGTGACGCCCACGTAGTCGAGGAATCCCCGATTGGGGCCGATGACGAGTATTTCCTTGGCGGTCCGGTGCTTGTTGTCCAGCAGCCAGGTCACGCGGTGCAGGCCGACCGCCGTCTTGCCCGTGCCCGGACCGCCCTGGATCACGAGCACGCCCGCAGGCTCCTCCGCCACGAGCCGAAGCTGTTCCCGCTGGATGGTCTCGACGATGTCGTGCATCGAGCCATCACGCGCACGGTCCATCTCGTCGAGGAGCGGATCACGCCACGCCGGCTCCTCGGTCGCTGTATCCGGCGCGTCGGCGGCGGCCGGTGCCGCCGGTATCTCCGGTACCGCCGGTGGTCCCGCTTCCGACCCATGGAGATCGAGATAGCGCTTGACCACCTGCTGGTCACAGATGATCTGGCGCAACAGCCGCACCTGCCCCGGATCCCGCTCGCTGGTCAGCCGCCAGTTCACCGCAGCCTGCGAACTCCAGGAGACCACGACAGGATTCCGCTGCTCGTCGCGCACCACGCGCCGCCCAACGTAGAACGTCTCGCGGCCCTCACCCTCGTCGACATCGGCCCTCATGAAGACGAGGGACTTGCCTCCGATGTCGAAGGACGCCAGCTCCCGCTCCCAGGTCTGCCGGGCGTCAATGGAGTCCTTGCCGCTGGCCGCGACGTCGAGGCCGCTCAGCTCCGACGCCTCCTGCCGGGCCCGCTCCAGACAGGAATACGCATGGTCAACCGCACGCTGTTCAGCAGCAAGCACGGTTGCACGTCGGGTGCGCTTCGGCATCCTCGCTCATCCCCTCCTTCCGCATGCAACGCAACGGGCCAGCGAGCACGGCGGATGTTCCTACTGTAAATGCGCGTTGATCGTTGCTCGGCGCTGCTGCAGGAGAATTAGCCCTGCGGGCGGCTCTCCACGACAGCGGGCTCCCCCGTACTGTGCGCAGCGGTCATCCTGCCGAGGAGCATCAGAAGCTGGACACTCTCCCTCGTCTGACAGATGCACCACCTCTCGCAGATTCCTCCGGAACAGGGTTCTCCCTGTTCCGGGACCACAGCCTCACGAACTACGTCAGGCGGCCCACTGGGGAACAACCCGGCCGAGAATCGGCGTCCGGTCCCCGGGGAACCGTGCGGGAACGATCGTCAGCGACTTCAGGACGCAGCCCAGGAGCATGCGCCGGTCCGCGAGCGTCGACTCCGCCCACGCGTCCGCCAGCGCCTCGCCGTCGGCGAAGAAGACAGAGAGGTCGGCTTCCCGTGCGACTTCGGCCGCTTCGAGGTCGAGTGACCCGATCACCGCTGACTGCTCGGCTGCCAACGTCTTGAACCGGTCTTCGGACAACGTGCCTCCCACGTAGAAGTCGTGTTCCAGTTTGTCGCGGCGTGTCCTCGCCGCATCGAGGCCGGCCATGACCTCCTTGCGGCGCTGTTCCTTCTCCACGTCGTGGAAGACCGCCCAACGTCGAACTATGGCGTCGAGGCCCGGGGATCCGTGTTCGAGAGCCGAGACGTGGCTAAGCCACATCGCCTCGACCGCCGCGTCCATACGCGGCGCGCGGACCACCACACCGGGGCAGGCGTCCTTGCCGTACGCCGATCGGGTGCGGCACCGGTACATGAGGCTGCGGGCGCTGCCGCTGCCGCTCCCGGTCATGCCCTTCCCGCAGTACGGGCAGGAGAAGATGCCTCCAAGCAAGGTGGTGTGCGGGCGTTTCCCGCGTGATCCCCCACCCATCTTGGTGACGCGCGCTTCGATCAGCGCGAGGATCCGGAGCCGCTCCCCCGGGCTGACGACACCGGTCCCGATCACCACCGGGTTGCCTTCGGCGTCCCGCACGGGCTCGGCGGAGGGAACCCATATGTCGAGGGGCTGGCCGTGCTCGTCGAACCGCCTCTCCTTGGTCGGCAGCAGGCCGGCCCATGCCGTCGAGCGCACCATGCGCGTGATCGCGCGGGCGTCCCAGCGGGCGCCGTCGCGCGTCCGAATGCCGTCCCGTTCCAGGTCGTGGGCCACGCGCATCGCGGACTTCCCTGCCAACAGCTCGTCCGCGATGCGGCGGGCGTGCGGGTACTCGGCAGGGTCCGGTTCGATGTGTCCCGACCCCCTGGGAGACCGGACGCCGTACGGGGTGCGACCGCCCGGCCACCGGCCGGCGGTGCGTGCCGCGTTCTTTCCGGTCGTCACCCGGAGGGTGAGGTCCTTGATCTCCTTGCGAGCGCGTTCGGCCAGGATCGCGAAGACGATGCGGGTGCCCGGCTGGCTGGAGTCCAGGCGTTCCTGGAGTACGAAGAGCCGAGCCCGCCGGCGGTCGAACTCGTCCAGGGCCGTGCCTATGGCAGCCATGCCCCGTCGGTCGAAGCGGTCCGTCTTCCAGACGGCGAGCGTCTTGATCTCGCCGTCCATGACGGCGGCCATCGCGCCTTCGAGCTTCTCGCGCCGCACGTGCTGCTTGGAAGCGCTTCGCTGCTCCAGCCAGACCTTGCGGACGGTGAGCCCCTGCCTGTGCATCTCATGGCGCAGGTCGCGCGCGTGCTGCTTGAGGGTCTCGACGGTCTCCCTCTTCTTGCTGCGGCGCAGGTAGAGGTCGACCAGTTCCTCCGGGGTCTTCCCCGCCAGTTCCTCGGGAGAACCGTCCCGGAACTCCTCTGCCGTTTTCTTCGCCATAGTGCCCTCCTACCTCACAGATCCGGCCGCTCCAAACGGCATCTGTGCAGGTGAGGGCTGGTGTGTACTACGCGGCGCTCTCCCAGGCGAGCGCGAGGAACCGCTCGATGCGGCCGAGGTCGAGCTCGACTGCGAGGGAGACCGCGATGACGGCGTGGTCGACGTTGGCGGCGAGGATCTGTCCCTCGGAGCGCTGTGAGGAGGTGGACCGCACGAAGGCGGTCCGGCGCGGCAGGTACGCCTTGACGTAGCGCGGGCTGCCGGTCGTCTCGACGGCGGCCCAGTCGCCCGTGCAGATGACCCGGAGCGGGTCGTGGGGGGTGACGAACGCGGTGTCGGCGCGGATCACGCCGTCTTCCGTCATCACGTCGCACTGGCCCCGGTCGACCCGCACGACGCGGCCCGGGACGAGTCCCCGGTCTGCGTACGGGGCGAACTCGGCCGCCCATGCCTCGTCCCAGCCGAGGGCGGCGAGGGACGGGGTGGAGGAAGAGGAGGAAGCGGAGGAGGAAGTCAAGGGGGACCCTTCACAGGGTGGCCCCGGCAGCGCCCGCCCGGAGGCGGTGCGAGGTGTGTGTGAGGTCAGCCGGAGGCCACAGGGGCGGAAACGATGATGAACTCCTGAATGCGGGCAGTGCCCGTCACCGTGACAGTCATCAATGTCCTCACCTCCTGCTTCCTGCTGGTCAGGGCGGCCGCGGCCGGACGCCGCGTGCCGTTCCTCCGGAACCCTAGACCGCCCCGTCCGGCCGCACCACCGAATTAATCCGCGAGGCCGTTGCGGAAGGCGTAGCGGACGGCCTGGGCGCGGTCGCGAACTCCGGTCTTGGCGAAGAGGTTGTTGACGTGCGTCTTGACCGTGGACCGGCCGATGGTCAGGCGCCGGGCGATCTCGGAGTTGGAGTGCCCCTCGGCGATCAGGGTGAGCACCTCGCCCTCACGGGCCGTCAGGCCGTCGGGCAGGCCCGTGCGGGGGGCCTGCGGCGGCTCCGCGGCGACGGCCGCGGCCACCAGGCGTTCCTGGGCCGCCCGCCCCAGGCTGGTCGCCCCGTCCCGGACGGCCGCGAGGGTGCGGGCGATCTCCTGCGCGTCGGCGTCCTTGGTGAGGTAGCCGCGGGCGCCGGCCCTGAGGGCGGCCAGCACGGACGCGTCGTCGCTGTACGTGGTGAGGACGACGACCCCGGTGCCGGGGTGGCCGGCGGTGATCAGCCGGGTGGCCTCCACCCCGTCCATGCGGGGCATGCGCAGGTCCATCAGCACCACGTCGGGGGCGTGTTCGGCGACGAGCCGGACCGCTTCGGCGCCGTCGGCGGCGGAGGCGACCACCTCGGTGCCGGGGAGCAGGCCGAGGAGGAGCACCAGGCCCTCCCGGACGACGGTCTGGTCGTCGGCCACGACCACGCGTACCGGGGTGTCGGGAGCGGTGGCGGGATCGGTGGCGGTCACGGTGACAGGGGTCCTTCCAGCCGGACGCGGAAGCCGGTGCCGTACGGCCCGGCGTCGAGGGCGGCTCCGATGAGTTCGGCCCGTTCGGCCATGCCGAGGAGCCCGTACCCGCCCCCGGAGGCGGCCCGGTGGGCCGGACCGGTGCCCCCGGAGTCAGTGACGCACAGCGCCCAGCGCTCCGCCGGGTAGGAGAGGGTGATCTCGACGTCGGCGCCGGCGGCGTGCCTGCGGGCGTTGGTCAGGGCCTCCTGCGCGGTGCGGACGACCGCGAGGGCCTGCTCGGGCGGCAGCGGGCGCGGGCCGGGGGTGACGGTGAGGGCGCAGACGGAGCCGGTCGTACGGCGGTACTCCTCGGCCAGGCCTGCGAGGGCCTCGTGCGGGGCGGGGGCGTCGCCGCGCAGCACGGCGACGGCGCGGCGGGTCTCCTCCAGGCCGCCCTTGGCGAGGGCGCGGGCCCGCTCGACGAGGGCGGACGCCTCCTCGTGGCGTCCGGCGGCCAGGGTCAGGCGGGCGCTCTCCAGGTGGATGAGCTGGGCGGAGAGGGAGTGCGCGAGGATGTCGTGGACCTCCCGGGCCACGTGGGCGCGTTCGGCCAGCAGCGCGCGTTCGCGCTCGGCCTCCTCGGCGGCGAGGCGGGCCCGGCGGGCGCGGACGTACGCGTAGGTGCCGCAGAGGCCGACGACGTTCCACAGTTCGACGGGGTCACGGCCGTGCAGCAGGGTGACGGCGGCGACGGCGGCCGCCCCGCAGCCGAGGAGAGCGCCGGCGACGGCCCTCGTGTGCCGGGCGGCGGCGAGGCCGCAGGCCGCGAAGACGAGGACCACCCACGGGGTTGCGGGTGCCAGCAGGCCGGTCGCGCAGGCGGCGGCGAGCCCCGCGCCCAGGGCGGCGGCACCGGCGGGGGTGCGGTCGAGTGCGGTGGCCCCGAGGACGGTCATGCCGAGCCCGGCCAGACCGGAGCCGAGGGCGGCGGCGCCGGGCGGGGGTGCGAGCAGGCCGTAGAGGAACCAGCCGAGGAGCGCCACCAGCACGGCGACCCTGATGTGGGTGGTCGTGAGCTGGGGCAACGGGCGTGACATCGGCATCCGGCCCACTCTAGGGGCGCCGTGTGGATCATGCGGGCAGCGGGACCCGGCGGGCGCGGGCGGCCAGGACCAGGCCCTGGGCCAGGACCCAGGCGGCGAGGGTGAGCAGCAGCGCTCCGGTGTGCGGGGGTATGCCGCCGGCGTAGCCGAGCAGGGCCAGGGCGGCCCGGGTGGCGAGGGAGAGGGCGAACAGGGCGAGGACGGCCCGGTTGCCCTTCGCCCACGGGGTCCCGTCGGGCTCCCGCCAGACGGTCATGGCGCGGCCCATCAGGAGGCCGAGCCCGAAGGCCACCCCGGTTTCGGCGGCGAGCAGCAGGACGGCGGCCACCGGGTGCCGGGGCTCGACCAGCCCGCCGCCGGACACGGCGAAGAAGGCCAGCACGGCGGGGAGCGTCCAGAGCCGGCCCTGTTCCTTGACGGGCCGCCCGGTGAACCGGCGGACGACGACGAGGGCGATGACGAGGGCGGTGACGAGCAGGCGTGCGGCATCCATGCGTTCCACGCTAGGAGCGGGCCGGGCCGTTGTGATCGGCGCGGGGGTGGATCCCGGGTGGACCTCCGCCCTCCACCCGGGGGTGGAGAGCGGAGGTCCCCGGGGCCCGGGAGCGCGCACGCCGAGGGGGCGGGACCCGCGCACCGGGGCGGGACCCGCGCACCCCGGGCCCGGGGACCGCGCGCCGGAGTCCGGGACCCCGCCCCGGAGCCGGACCGCCGGGCCGCGGGCGGCGGCGGCCGGAGGGCCGCCGGCGTGCGCTGCCGCGACCGCGCCACCCGGCCGGACGGTCTCGGGCGGCCGCCGGCGGCCCGTGTCCGTTTCGTTCAAGACCGCAGGCCGGCCGCGTGCCTAGCCTGCGGGCATGACTCCACGACTCGACATGATCGGCCTGGTCGTCTCCGACATGGCCGCCTCGCTCGCCTTCTACCGCCGGCTCGGCCTGGACGTCCCGGCCGGGGCCGAGGCCCAGCCGCACGTCGAGGCCGTACTGCCCGGCGGGCTGCGGATCGGCTGGGACACCGAGGAGACCGTCCGCTCCTTCGACCCCTCCTGGAGCCCGCAGCGCGGCGGGCAGCGCCGGGAGCTCGCTTTTCTGTGCGAGTCCCCCGCGGAGGTGGACGGGCTGTACGCGGAGCTGACGGGCGCCGGGTACGAGGGGCACCTGGAGCCCTGGGACGCCTTCTGGGGCCAGCGCTACGCGGTGGTGCTAGACCCGGACGGCTGCGGGGTCTCGCTGTTCGCCCCCGCCGCCCCCGCCGCGGCCGCCGACGCCGTGTAGGCCCCGAGGGTGGTGCCGGCCAGCGCCCGCACCTCGCGGGCCAGGTGCGCCTGGTCGGCGTACCCGGCGGCGAAGGCCACCTCGGCCTGCGGCAGCCCCCGCCGGGCCAGGGCCAGGGCGTGCTGGAGGCGCAGGATCCGGCCCAGGGTGCGGGGGCCGTACCCGAAGGCGTCGAGGGACCGCCGGTGCAGCTGGCGTTCCCCGAGCCCGACGGCGGCCGCGACGGCCGACACCGGCTGCCCGGCGCGGAGGCGGGCCGTCACCTCGGCGGGGAGCGGGTCGGGCGGGCCCGCGGCGGCGAGGCGGGTCCGGGCCAGCGCTTCGAGGGCCGCGCACGGGTCCTCGTACGCGGCGGTGCGCTCGGTGAGCCGGCGGACCTCGGCGGCGGGCCACAGGTCGGCCAGCTCCACCCGCCGGTCGCGCAGTTCACGGGCCGGTACGCCGAGCAGCGCGGGCGCGCTGCCGGGGGCGAGGCGGAGTCCGGCGAAGGAGCGGCCCGGTACCTCCCCGGCGGGGTGCGGGCCGGTGTCGGGGCCGGCGACCAGCAGCCGGCCCCCGGTCCAGAGGAGGTCCATGCACCCGTCGGGCAGCACCACCCCGCCGGGCCCCTCGGCCCGCCAGCGCACGGCGCCGGGGACGGCCCCGGACGGTGCTTCCTCGTACACACCGCCACCGTACGGGCCGGGGCCGGTCAGTGCTTGCGCAGCCGGGAGGTGTAGTCGTCCGGCGGGAGGAAGTTCGACCAGCGCTCGGGGAACTCCGAGGGCATCCCGGCGTCCTCGTCGTCCTCGGACTCCCCCTCGGCCAGGGCCCGCCAGGCGGCGGCGCGGGCGACGAGCTGGGCGGCCTCGGCCTCGCGGACCCGCTCGTTGGCCTCGCGGGCGGCGGCGGTGGCCACCGAGGGCCAGACCCGGTCGATGGCGGCGTTGACGGCGGCGCCGACGAGCACCGCGAAGGCCGAGATGCCGATCCACAGCAGGATCGCGACGGGCGCGGCCAGGGACCCGTAGATGGTCGGGCCCTCCACCGTGTTGGTCAGGTAGATCCGCAGCAGGAACGATCCGAGCACCCACATCGCGAGGGCGACCAGCGCGCCCGGCACGTCCTCGATCCACGGCGACCGGACGGGGACGGACACGTGGTAGAGCGTCGTCAGGAAGGCGATGGAGAGCAGGGTGACCACCGGCCAGTACAGGACGGCGATCACCTCCGTGCTCCAGGGCACCAGGCGGACGACGGCGTCGGGCCCGACGACCATCAGCGGCAGCACGATCGCGCCGATCAGCAGGGCGATGACGTAGAGGAGGAAGGCGAGCAGCCGGGTCTTGACGATGCCGCGCTGTCCGTCGAGCCCGTACATGACGGTGATGGTGTCGATGAAGACGTTGACGGCGCGGGAGCCGGACCACAGGGCGAAGGCGAAGCCGAGGGAGATCAGGTCGGGGCGGCCCCGGCTGGTGACGTCGTCGAGCATGGGTCTGGCGATGTCGTTGACGCCCCGGTCGGACAGGACGGTGCCGACCGCGCGCAGGATGTTCTCCTCGATGCTGGCCACGGACTGGGTGTTCGTCCAGCCGTCCACGTAGCCGAGGAGGCCGAGCAGGCCGAGGAAGAGCGGGGGCAGGGAGAGCAGGGTGAAGAAGGCCGCTTCGGCGGCGAGGCCGAGGATCCGGTACTCGATGCACGAGTTGACGGTGTCTTTGAGGAGCAGCCAGCCCATCTTGCGCTTGGAGACGTTGCGGTAGAGGGCGCGGGCCCGGTGGAGCCTTCCCGGACGTACCGGGGTCCCCTCGGGTGTTTCTTTTGCTGGCTGCACGTCCTTACGGTATCCGCATGGCAGCCACCACCCACACAGTCAGCAACCAGGCCCCGCCGCTCGTCGGGTACGAGGTCTACCTCGGCGACCGGGCCCTCACCGAGGGCGTGGAACGGCACCTCGCCGACGCGGCCCCCGAACTCCGCGACGAGGTACGGGGGGAGCTCACCTCGCTCGGGCGCGCCGCGGGTTCGGCGCAGGCCCAGCGGTGGGGGCGGGAGGCGAACGAGAACCCGCCGGTGCTGCGGACGCACGACCGGTACGGGAACCGGATCGACGAGGTGGAGTTCCACCCGTCGTGGCACCGGCTGCTCGGGCACGCGGTCGGCGCCGGGCTCACCGACGCCTGGGGCCGTCCGGCCGGGCACCTGCGGCGGGCGGCGGGCTTCTTCCTGTGGTCGCAGGCCGAGTCGGGGCACGGCTGCCCGGTCTCGATGACGCACGCCGCGGTGCCGGCGCTGCGGACGGATCCGGAGCTGGCGGCGGAGTGGGAGCCGCGGCTGACCTCGCACGTGTACGAGGAGGGGCTGCGGCCGGCCGGGCGGAAGGCCGGGGTGCTCTTCGGGATGGGCATGACGGAGAAGCAGGGGGGCAGCGACGTCCGGGCGAACACGACGACGGCGGCTCCGCTGGACGCGTCCGGGGAGTACGTGCTGACCGGGCACAAGTGGTTCTGCTCGGCGCCGATGTCGGACGGCTTCCTGGTGCTGGCGCAGGCGCCGGGCGGGCTGACCTGCTTCCTGGTGCCGCGGGTGCTGCCGGACGGGACGCGGAACGCGTTCGCGATCCAGCGGCTGAAGGACAAGCTGGGCAACAAGTCGAACGCCTCGGGGGAGATCGAGTTCTCCGGGACGTGGGCGCGGCGGGTGGGCGAGGAGGGCCGGGGGGTGCGGACCATCATCGAGATGGTCGCGGCGACCCGGCTGGACTGCGTGATCGGCTCGGCCTCGCTGATGCGGCAGGCGCTGACCCAGGCCGTCCACCACGCGGAGCACCGCTCTGCTTTCGGAGCGCCGCTCATCGAGCAGCCGCTGATGCGCAACGTCCTCGCGGACCTCGCCCTGGAGTCGGAGGCCGCCACCGCGCTGACGCTGCGCCTCGCGGCCGCGTACGACGCCGGGACCGACCAGGAGCGGGCCTTCCTGCGCCTCGCGGTGCCCGCCGCGAAGTACTGGGTGACCAAGCGGTGTACGCCGATGGTCGCGGAGGCCCTGGAGTGTCTGGGCGGCAACGGCTACGTCGAGGAGTCGGGACTGCCGAGACTGCTGCGCGAATCCCCGGTGAACTCCATCTGGGAGGGCTCGGGCAACGTGCAGTCCCTGGACGTGCTGCGCGCCCTCCAGCGGGAGCCGCAGGCCCTGAACGCGTTCCTCCAGGAGATCGGGCTGGCGAGGGGCGCGGACCACCGGCTGGACGCGGCGATCAAGAACCTGCTGACGGAGCTGGCCGACCTGGAGGGCATCGAGGCCCGGGCCCGCCGGGTGGTGGAGCGGATGGCGCTGGTCCTGCAGGGCTCGCTGCTGGTCCGCTGGGCCCCGCCGGAGGTGGCGGACGCGTTCTGCGCGTCCCGGCTCGGCGGCGACTGGGGGGCGGCCTTCGGAACGCTGCCGCACGGCCTCGACCTGGCCGGGGTGGTGGCACGGGCGCGGATCACGGGCTGACGGCGGTCCCCAAACCACCGTGCTCCCGGGCCGCGGTGGTCCCCAAACCACTGCACGGCCGACGGAGCGCTCAGCGCCGGATCCGAGCCCGTGGAGGTGGGACCCGGGGTGGCGCCGCGCCGACTCGGCACCACCCCTGGTCCAAGAGCCCCGAGGAAGGAGCTGTCACGCCGCTCGGCGGCGTGCCGATAGTTTCGGTCGGGTGACCGGAGGTTGGCGAGGGTTGCATACCGTTGCAACCCTGCATTCCTTACGGCTCGGAATTCGCCCGCCGCATGTGCCCGGGAAGTACGCGCGTGCGCCACGGGGGCGGCTCGCGCCGTACGTCCTGTTCAGCACGGGGAGGTTCCGGTGGCCAACACCGCAGGCAGTGCGGTCGACGTGGCGCGCATCTCGGCCATGGACGCGCGGGACGCCACGCGCCTGCTGAAGGGGGTGCGGGCCGCGGCGCTGGCCGGGGACCGCCCGCCGGCCGCCCCCCGGCCCGAGATCGCCGAGTCCTGGCGGCGGATGCTCGCCGGCGGGGTGCACCCCGACCGGGACGCCCGCTCACGGCTGCTGTCGGCCGCCGAGACCGAGGAGCGCCGGCAGGTCTCGCCGCTGCGGGAGATACTCCCGGTGCTGCGCGAGGGGCTGCTGCCCGCGCTGGACGAGGCCCTGCACATCATGGTCGTGGCCGATGCCGACGGGCGGCTGCTGTGGCGGGAGGGGCACCGGTCGATCCTGCGCAAGGCGGACCGGCTGGGCTTCGCGGTGGGGGCCGACTGGGACGAGGCCGTGGTCGGCACGAACGGGGTGGGCACGGCCCTGGTGGCGCGGCGTCCCGTCCAGGTGTTCTCGGCGGAGCACTTCGTCTCCAGCCACCACGACTGGACCTGCGCCGGGGCCCCCGTGCACGACCCGAGGGACGGGCGACTGCTGGGCGTGGTCGACGTGAGCGGGCCGCTGGCCACCATGCACCCGGCGACCCTGGCGTGGGTGAGCTCCGTGGCCCGGCTCGCCGAGCGGGAGCTGCGGGTGCGGCACCTGGAGTCCCAGGAGCGGCTGCGGGCCGTGGCGGCCCCGCTGCTGGCCCGGCTGCCCGGACGCGCCCTGGCCGTGGACCCGCACGGCTGGACGGCGGCGGTGACGGGGCTCGCCCCCGCCGACCGGGTCGCCCTGCCGAAGGGGCTGGGCCCCGGGCCGGTGTGGGTCGCGCAGCTGGGCGACTGCGTGGCGGAGCCGCTGCCCGGCGGCTGGCTGCTGCGGCTGGCCGAGTCCCGGGCCGCGGCGGCTCCGGCGGTGAGCCGGGTGGTGCTCGACCTGAGCCGGCCCCGGTCCTGGTCGGCGACCGTGTACGGGGCCGCGGGCAGCTGGTCCCAGGAGCTGAGCCCGCGCCACGCGGAGCTGCTGTTCCTGCTGGCGGAGTCCCCGCGGGGGCGTACCGCGGCGGAACTGGCCGCCGAGCTGTTCGGGGACCCGACGCGGACGGTGACGGTGCGTGCCGAGCTGTCGCGGGTGCGGAGGCACCTGGCGGGGGTGCTGACGCACCGGCCGTACCGGTTCGCGGAGGACGTGGAGGTGGAGCTGATCCGCCCCCCGGAACCGGGCCGGCTGCTGCCCCACTCCACCGCCCCGGCCGTGATCCGGGCCCGCCTGAGCCGCGGTGGGACACCCGTGATTCCCTGAACGGCATGAGCACCATCACACTCACCACCTGGTCCCTCGAGATGACCTCGCCGTCGGCCCTCGTCCCGGCGGCGGTACCGGGCCCGGAGATCACCATCACCCGGGCGGAGGTCCCGTCCCCGGAGCTGAGCCGCTTCCTGTACGCCTCCGTGGGCGGGGACATCCACTGGACGGACCGGCTGTCGCTGACCCGCGCGGAGTGGGTGGAGCTGCTGGAGCGGCCGGGGGTGGAGACCTGGGTCGCGTACGACCGCGGCACCCCGGCCGGCTACGTCGAGCTGGACCCGCAGCCCGACGGCGTGGTCGAGATCATGTACTTCGGCCTCCTGCCGGACTTCCGCGGCCGCCGCATCGGCGGACACCTGCTGAGCTTCGGCACGGCCCGCGCGTGGGACCTCGCGTCCCGCTGGCCGGACCGCGAGCCGACCCGCCGGGTGTGGGTCCACACGTGCAGCCAGGACGGCCCGACGGCGATGGACAACTACCGGCGCCGCGGCTTCGAGGTCTTCAAGACGGAAACGGAAACCACGGAAGAGTCCCCGACCCCGGGCCCCTGGCCCGGAGCGTGACCCCTGGCCGGGGGTTGCAACGGGACCCCTGCCCTGCCCTGGCCGGGCGGGGGTCGGGGGGTCGCTGCCCTGCTGATCGGGGCTCCGCTAAGCCGCTGCCCTGGCCGGGCGGGGTGTCGGGGGCGTGCTGCGGGGGCCGGGGATGGGGACGGGGTGGGGTGTCGTCCGGGACGGGCTTCGATGTTCGGCGCCTGTTCCGGATCCGGTTGTGCGAGGTACCTCGCGCCGAAATCATCTCGTTTTAGTCCCGGACGACACCCCACCCCGTCCCCACCCCCGGCCGGGCGGCATATCCAGCCTCGCCGGCGTTTGAGGCGCGGGGGTGCGGGGGCGGAGCCCCCGCAAGGGGTCCGGGCGCAGCACGGGGAACGGGCGAAGGGTGGGTAGGGGACCTCGCCCCGCGCAGCGGCAAACCCGGCACCGGCCACCCGCACCGGCCCCGGTCCGACGGCCGGAGGCTGTCGCAGCGGGGGCGAAGCCCGCGAAGCGCCCCGGCGCCGAGCCGCGCGAAAAAGGTGACCCGGGTCACGTGATCTCATGATCCGGGACGAGTTCGTCCGCATCGTGGACAGTAGTGGACTCCTCCAATCGCCACATGCCACGCTTCGGCCATGAATGGAGCTGGAATTGCCTTGGTGAGTCGGCGGCACGTCGACCTCGGCCGCATGTCCAGCGCCATCTGTCCGGCGCGCTGACGGAACCAGCACCCGCCGCACATCGCCGCAGTCCCCGCCGCCGCGGACGCGTCGATCACCCGCAAGCCCCCTGAGGCCGAACTCCACCGCCCGCCCGTCGGCAACCCCGACGCACGGGCGCACCTCGGCCACACCTGCTCAGAGACTCCAGCGTGACAGGGGCGCGCCGCCGCTCCCCCCTGCCTCCGCCTAGAGCCGTTGAAGAAGGACGTACCCGCCATGGCCGCCACCCCTGAAACGCCCGCAGCCGCCCCCGCAGCCGCAGCGCGCCGCAAGACCGGCCGTCACCGCGGCGAGGGCCAGTGGGCCGTCGGGCACCACACCCCCCTCAACGGCAACGAGCAGTTCAAGAAGGACGACGACGGTCTCAACGTGCGGACGCGCATTGAGACGATCTACTCCAAGGCGGGCTTCGACTCGATCGACCCCAACGACCTGCGCGGCCGTATGCGCTGGTGGGGCCTCTACACCCAGCGCAAGCCCGGGATCGACGGCGGCAAGACCGCGATCCTGGAGCCGGAGGAGCTGGACGACAAGTACTTCATGCTGCGCGTCCGCATCGACGGCGGCCGGCTGACCACCGAGCAGCTCCGCGTCATCGGCGAGATCTCCGAGGAGTTCGCGCGCGGCACCGCCGACCTCACCGACCGCCAGAACGTGCAGTACCACTGGATCCGGATCGAGGACGTCCCCGAGATCTGGCGCCGTCTGGAGGCCGTCGGCCTGTCGACCACCGAGGCCTGCGGTGACACGCCCCGCGTCATCCTCGGTTCGCCCGTCGCCGGCATCGCCCAGGACGAGATCATCGACGGCACCCCCGCCATCGACGAGATCTACCGCCGCATCGTGGGCAACAAGGACTTCTCCAACCTGCCCCGCAAGTTCAAGTCCGCGATCTCCGGCTCGCCGCTGCTCGACGTGGCGCACGAGATCAACGACATCGCCTTCGTCGGCGTGAACCACCCGGAGCACGGTCCCGGCTTCGACGTCTGGGTCGGCGGCGGCCTGTCCACCAACCCCAAGCTGGGCGTCCGCCTCGGCACCTGGGTCTCCCTGGACGAGGTCCCCGACGTCTACGAGGGCGTCATCTCGATCTTCCGCGACTACGGCTACCGGCGCCTGCGCACCCGTGCCCGCCTGAAGTTCCTCGTCGCCGACTGGGGCGCGGCCAAGTTCCGCCAGGTCCTGGAGGACGAGTACCTGAAGCGGAAGCTGACCGACGGCCCCGCGCCCGATCAGCCCAGCGGCCAGTGGCGCGACCACGTCGGCGTGCACCAGCAGAAGGACGGCCGGTTCTACGTCGGCTTCGCGCCCCGCGTCGGCCGCGTCGACGGTGCCACCCTCACCAAGATCGCGGACGTGGCCGAGCAGCACGGCTCCGGCCGCCTGCGGACCACCGCCGAGCAGAAGATGATCGTCCTCGACATCGAGGCCGACCGGGTCGACTCGGTCGTCGCGGCCCTGGAGGCGCTGGACCTGCGGGTCAAGCCGTCCCCGTTCCGCCGCGGCACGATGGCCTGCACCGGCATCGAGTTCTGCAAGCTGGCCATCGTCGAGACGAAGGCGCGCGGCGCCTCGCTGATCGACGAGCTGGAGCGCCGCCTGCCGGACTTCGCCGAGCCGCTCACCATCAACATCAACGGCTGCCCGAACGCCTGCGCCCGTATCCAGGTGGCGGACATCGGTCTCAAGGGCCAGCTGGTCCTGGACGACGAGGGCAACCAGGTGGAGGGCTACCAGGTCCACCTGGGCGGCGCCCTCGGCCTGGAGGCCGGCTTCGGCCGCAAGGTCCGCGGCCTCAAGGTCACCTCGGCCGGTCTCCCCGACTACGTCGAGCGGGTCGTCAAGCGCTTCGAGGAGGAGCGCGAGGACGGCGAGCGCTTCGCGGCCTGGGTCGGCCGCGCCAACGACGCGAGCCTTTCGTGAGCGCAGCGAGCGAATCGAGGAGCACCGCATGAGCGAGCGCGCCGCACCGTTCTACTGCCCGTACTGCGGCGACGAGGACCTGTTTCCCCACGAAACGGGCCACGGCGCCTGGGAATGCAGGGCCTGCAACCGAGCCTTCCAGCTGAAGTACCTCGGGCTGCTGGCCCGGGGCGTTCAGTCCGACACCGCTGGAGGGGACGAGATATGACCACCACTCAAGACGTGGATCTCAGAGAACTGGCCGAGCGGGCCGGACGCGAGCTGGAGGACGCCTCCGCGACGGAGATCCTGCGGTGGGCCGTCGAGCACTTCGGGAAGACGTTCTGCGTGACCTCCTCGATGGAGGACGCGGTCGTCGCCCACCTGGCTTCGCAGGTGGCCCCGGGCGTGGACGTGGTGTTCCTGGACACGGGCTACCACTTCGAGGAGACCATCGGCACGCGGGACGCGGTGGAGGCGGTGATGGACGTCAACGTCATCACCCTGACCCCGCGCCAGTCGGTCGCCGAGCAGGACGCCCAGTACGGGCCGAAGCTCCACGACCGGGACCCGGACCTGTGCTGCGCGCTGCGGAAGGTCAAGCCCCTGGAAGAGGGCCTGACCGGCTACCGGGCGTGGGCGACGGGTCTGCGCCGGGACGAGTCCCCGACCCGGGCGAACACGCCGGTGGTCGGCTGGGACGAGAAGCGGGGCAAGGTCAAGGTCTCCCCGATCGCCCGCTGGACGCAGGACGACGTGGACGCGTACGTCACCGAGCACGGGGTGCTGACCAACCCGCTGCTGATGGACGGCTACGCCTCCGTCGGCTGCGCCCCCTGCACCCGCCGGGTCGCCGAGGGCGAGGACGCCCGGGCCGGGCGCTGGGCCGGACGCGGCAAGACCGAGTGCGGACTGCACGGCTGATGACCACGGACAACACGGAACTTACGGAGAAGCGGATGAGCGTGACCGGCCAGGGAGCCACGGTGTGGCTGACCGGTCTGCCCAGCGCGGGCAAGACCACCATCGCGTACGCGCTGGCCGAGCGGCTGCGCGCCGAGGGCCACCGGGTGGAGGTGCTCGACGGGGACGAGATCCGCGAGTTCCTCTCGGCGGGTCTGGGCTTCAGCCGCGAGGACCGGCACACCAACGTCCAGCGGATCGGGTTCGTCGCCGAACTCCTCGCGAGCAACGGCGTCAAGGCCCTCGTCCCGGTGATCGCGCCCTTCGCCGACAGCCGCGAGGCCGTCGCGAAGCGGCACGCCGCCGCTTCGACGGACTACCTCGAAGTGCACGTGGCCACCCCGGTCGAGGTGTGCTCCGAGCGCGACGTGAAGGGCCTGTACGCCAAGCAGGCGGCCGGCGAGATCTCCGGCCTGACCGGCGTCGACGACCCCTACGAGGCACCGCAGAACCCGGACCTCCGCATCGAGTCGCACACGCAGACCGTGCAGGAGTCGGCTGCCGCCCTGCACGCACTGCTCACCGAGAGGGGTCTGGCATGACCACCGCCGCGCACCTGCACACCGAGTCCGGCTCCGACGCGCCCTACGCGCTGTCGCACCTGGACGCCCTCGAGTCCGAGGCGGTGCACATCTTCCGCGAGGTGGCGGGCGAGTTCGAGAAGCCGGTGATCCTGTTCTCCGGCGGCAAGGACTCCATCGTCATGCTGCACCTGGCGCTGAAGGCGTTCGCGCCGGCGGCGGTGCCGTTCTCGCTGCTGCACGTGGACACCGGCCACAACTTCCCCGAGGTGCTGGCCTACCGCGACCGCGCCGTCGAGAAGCACGGCCTGCGCCTGCACGTGGCCTCCGTCCAGGAGTACATCGACGCGGGCAAGCTCCGCGAGCGTCCCGACGGCGTCCGCAACCCGCTGCAGACCGTGCCGCTGACCGAGGCGATCCAGCAGCTGAAGTTCGACGCCGTGTTCGGCGGCGGCCGCCGCGACGAGGAGAAGGCCCGCGCCAAGGAGCGCGTGTTCTCCCTGCGCGACGAGTTCTCCCAGTGGGACCCCCGCCGCCAGCGCCCCGAGCTGTGGCAGCTCTACAACGGCCGCCACGCGCCCGGCGAGCACGTCCGCGTCTTCCCGCTGTCCAACTGGACCGAGCTGGACGTGTGGCAGTACATCGCCCGCGAGCAGATCGAGCTCCCCGAGATCTACTTCGCGCACGAGCGGGACGTCTTCCAGCGCAACGGCATGTGGCTGACCGCCGGAGAGTGGGGCGGCCCCAAGGAGTCCGAGCCCGTGCAGAAGCGCCTCGTGCGCTACCGCACCGTCGGTGACATGTCCTGCACCGGCGCCGTCGACTCCGACGCCGCCGACCTGGACGCCGTGATCGCCGAGATCGCCGTGTCCCGCCTCACCGAGCGGGGCGCGACCCGCGCCGACGACAAGCTGTCCGAGGCCGCGATGGAAGACCGCAAGCGCGAAGGGTACTTCTAACCATGACGACCACCACCGAGCAGCTCAGCGCCACCACGCTGCTGCGCTTCGCGACCGCGGGTTCCGTCGACGACGGCAAGTCCACCCTGGTGGGCCGCCTGCTGCACGACTCCAAGTCGGTCCTGGAGGACCAGCTGGAGGCCGTGGAGCGGGTTTCCGCCGACCGCGGCCAGGACGCCCCGGACCTCGCCCTCCTCACCGACGGCCTGCGGGCCGAGCGGGAGCAGGGCATCACCATCGACGTGGCCTACCGCTACTTCGCCACCGCCCGCCGCCGGTTCATCCTCGCCGACACCCCCGGGCACGTGCAGTACACCCGGAACATGGTCACCGGCGCCTCCACCGCCGACCTGGCCGTGGTCCTCGTCGACGCCCGCAACGGCGTCATCGAGCAGACCCGCCGCCACGCCGCCGTCGCCGCGCTCCTGCGCGTCCCGCACGTGGTCCTCGCCGTCAACAAGATGGACCTCGTCGACTACCGGGAGGCGGTCTTCGCGAAGATCGCCGAGGAGTTCACCGCGTACGCCTCGGAGCTGGGCGTTCCGGAGATCACCGCGATCCCGATCTCGGCGCTGGCCGGCGACAACGTCGTGGAGCCCTCCGCGAACATGGACTGGTACGGCGGCCCGACGGTGCTGGAGCACCTGGAGACCGTCCCGGTCAGCCACGACCTCACCGCCTGCCCGGCGCGTTTCCCGGTGCAGTACGTGATCCGTCCGCAGACCGCCGAACACCCCGACTACCGCGGCTACGCGGGCCAGATCGCCTCCGGCGTGCTGCGCGTCGGCGAGGCCGTCACCGTCCTGCCGTCGGGCCGTACGTCCGTCATCGAGGGCATCGACGCGCTCGGCGAGTCCGTGGACATCGCCTGGTCCCCGCAGTCGGTGACGCTGCGCCTCAAGGACGACATCGACATCTCGCGCGGCGACCTGATCGCCCCGTCGGCGAGCGCCCCGGCCACCACGCAGGACGTGGTCGCCACCGTCTGCCACGTGGCGGACCAGCCGCTGGCCGTCGGCGCCCGGGTGCTGATCAAGCACACGACGCGGACGGTCAAGGCGATCGTCAAGGAGATCCCCTCCCGGCTGACCCTGGACGACCTGTCCCAGCACCCGAACCCGGGGCAGCTGGTGGCCAACGACATCGGCCGCGTCGTCGTCCGCACCGCCGAGCCGCTCGCGCTCGACGCGTACGCCGACTCCCGCCGCACCGGGTCCTTCCTGCTGATCGATCCGGCGGACGGCACCACCCTGGCGGCCGGCATGGCGGGCGAGTCCTTCGCCTCCAAGGCCGAGGCCGTGGCGGCGGACGACGAAGGCTGGGACTTCTGACCATGCCCGCCGACATCTACTCCACCTTCGCGAAGGAGGGCGGCCGCGTGGGCAGCGGCGCCCTCGGCAGCGGCCAGGGAGGGGTGGCGCGATGTGCGCGATGACCGAAATGCCGTCGGCATCCCGCCTTCGCGCCCTCACCCCCCACGCGCCCCCGCATCACAGACGAAGACCTGCGCCGTAGTCCCATGACGGCGCGTCGAGAGGAAGTCCTCCCGTGCCTGCCACCGGTAATCCCCGCAAGACCCTGCGCCGCGGCCTGGTCGCCGCCGCCGCCCTGCCGCTGCTGATCGGCGCCCTCGCCTCCTGCGGCTACGGCTCCCAGGCCGAGAAGCCCGCCGACAAGGACGCCCAGCCGGCCGCCGCCGACGGCGCGAAGAAGCTCTCCGCCTCCGAGGTCCGCATCGGGTACTTCCCGAACCTGACCCACGCCACCGCCCTGGTCGGCCTCCAGGAGGGCCTGATCGAGAAGGAACTGAACGGCACCAAGGTCAAGCCGCAGTCCTTCAACGCCGGCCCGTCCGAGATCGAGGCCCTCAACGGCGGCTCCCTCGACATCGGCTTCATCGGCCCCTCGCCGTCCATCAACGGCTACGTCAAGTCCAAGGGCTCCAACCTGCGGATCATCTCCGGCTCCGCCTCCGGCGGCGTCAAGCTGGTCGTGAACCCGGACAAGATCAAGACCCTCGACGACCTCAAGGGCAAGAAGATCGCCACCCCGCAGAAGGGGAACACCCAGGACGTCGCGTTCCTCAACTGGATCTCCGAGAAGGGCTGGTCGGTCGACCCCGAGTCCGGCAAGGGCGACGTCTCCGTCGTCCGCACCGACAACAAGGTCACCCCCGACGCCTTCAAGCAGGGCTCGATCGACGGCGCCTGGGTGCCCGAGCCCACCGCCTCCAAGCTCGTCTCCGACGGCGGCTCCGTCCTCCTCGACGAGACCTCCCTGTGGCCCGACAAGAAGTTCGTGATCACGAACATCATCGTGTCCCAGAAGTTCCTCAAGGAGCACGCGGACGTCGTCGAGGCCGTGCTGCGCGGCACGGTGAAGACCAACGAGTGGATCCACGCCAACCAGGACAAGGCCAAGGCCTCCGCCAACGCCAAGCTCAAGGCCGACAGCGGCAAGGAGCTGGAGGCGAAGGTCCTCGACCCGGCGTGGCAGAGCATCCTCGTCACCGACGACCCGCTCGCGAGCACCCTGAAGACCGAGTCGGAGTGGGCCGTGAAGGCCAAGCTCCTGGAGAAGCCCGACCTGGCCGGCATCTACGACCTGACGCTCCTGAACAAGGTCCTCAAGGCCGCCGGCAAGCCCGAGGTCTCCGACGCCGGTCTCGGCGCCAAGTAACCCGTAGTCCAGCAACCCCAGGAGGTGACGACCATGGCCACCACGCTCGCCAAGGCTGCCGAGGGCGCGGTAGCGGAGCAGACGCACGCCGCCCGCATCGAGCACGTCTCGAAGTCCTTCTCCGGTCCGGCCGGATCGCAGCTCGTCCTGGACGACATCAGCCTCGATGTCGCTCCCGGAGAGTTCGTCACCCTTCTGGGGGCTTCGGGGTGTGGCAAGTCCACCCTGCTGAACCTGGTCGCGGGTCTGGACAAGCCGTCGGCGGGGTCCATCGAGACCCTCGGCCGTCCGGCCCTGATGTTCCAGGAGCACGCCCTCTTCCCGTGGCTCACCGCGGGCAAGAACATCGAACTGGCCCTGCGGCTGCGCGGCGTGGCCAAGGCCGACCGCCGGCCCGAGGCCGAACGGCTGCTGGAGCTCGTCCGCCTCGGCGGCGCCTACGGCAAGCGCGTCCACGAGCTCTCCGGCGGCATGCGCCAGCGCGTCGCCCTCGCCCGGGCCCTCGCCCAGGACAGCCGCCTCCTGCTGATGGACGAGCCGTTCGCGGCCCTCGACGCCATCACCCGCGACGTCCTGCACGGCGAACTCACCCGCATCTGGGAGGAGACCGGCCTGTCGGTCCTCTTCGTCACCCACAACGTGCGCGAGGCCGTCCGCCTCGCCCAGCGCGTCGTCCTCCTCTCCTCCCGCCCCGGCCGGGTCGCGAAGGAATGGACCGTGGACATCCCGCAGCCGCGCCGCATCGAGGACGCGGACGTCGCGGAACTGTCCCTCGAGATCACTGAACACCTGCGTGGGGAGATCCGCCGCCATGGCCAGCACTGACACCACCCCGAAGGCCACGGCGAAGACCGACGACCTGGCCGGCCTCGAAGCGGGCCTGGACGCCCTCGACGCGGTCCAGACCCACCGCACCCCGGTGCGCGAGGTCCTCACCAAGAAGGTCCTGCCCCCGGTCTTGGCCGTCGGCCTGGTCCTGGTGGTGTGGCAGGTCCTCGTCTCGTTGAAGGTCACCGACGAGACCAAGCTGCCCGCCCTGTCCGCGGTCTGGGACAGCCTGTCCGCGATGTGGCTGAAGGGCACGCTCCTCGAAGTCATCTGGACCTCGGTCTCCCGGGGCCTGCTCGGCTTCCTCCTCGCCCTGGCCATCGGCACCCCCCTCGGCCTGCTCGTCGCCCGGGTGAAGTTCGTCCGCGCCGCGATCGGACCGATCCTCCAGGGCCTCCAGTCGCTGCCGTCGGTGGCGTGGGTGCCGCCGGCCGTGCTCTGGTTCGGCCTCAACGACGCCATGATGTACACGGTGATCCTGCTGGGCGCCGTCCCGTCGATCGCCAACGGCCTCGTCTCCGGCATCGACCAGATCCCGCCGCTGTTCCTGCGCGCCGGCCGCACCCTGGGCGCCACCGGACTGCGCGGCGCCTGGCACGTCGTCCTGCCGGCGGCGCTGCCCGGCTACGTCGCCGGCCTCAAGCAGGGCTGGGCCTTCTCCTGGCGCTCCCTGATGGCCGCCGAGATCATCGCCAGCTCCCCCGACCTGGGCCTCGGCCTCGGCCAGCTCCTGGAGAACGGCCGCAACAACATCGACCTGCCGGGCGTGTTCCTCGCGATCATCCTGATCCTGGTCGTCGGCATCGCCATCGACCTGCTGATCTTCAGCCCCGTCGAGCGGTGGGTCCTGCGCAGCCGCGGCCTCCTGGTCAAGTGAGCACCCGATGTCCCGCGCACTTCTGGTCATAGCCCACGGCAGCCGCGATCCGCGGCACGCGGCGACCGTGCACGCCCTCGTCGGGCGGGCCCGGTCGCTGCGGCCGGGGCTGCGGGTGGAGACGGCCTTCCTGGACTTCAACGGCCCGACCGTCTCCCAGTCCCTGGCCTCCCTGTACCTGTCCGGCGTACGCGAGGTCGTGGCCCTGCCGCTGCTCCTCACCCGGGCCTTCCACGCGAAGGCGGACATCCCCGCGGTACTGGCGGAGTCCGCCGTCCGCCTCCCCGACCTCTCGGTCCGGGTCGCGGACGTCCTGGGCCCGCACCCCCTGCTGGTGGCCTCCCTGGAGCGCCGCCTCGCCGAGGCCGGCCTCGGCCTCACCCCGGCGGAACGCGCGACGACCGGTGTCGTCCTCGCGTCCGCCGGCTCCACGGACCCGGAGGCGATCGCAGTGATCGCTGAAATCGCGCGGGAGTGGCGGCACACCGGTTGGTGCGCCGTGCGGCCTGCGTTCGCCTCCGCTGCCCTTCCCCGCACGGAGGACGCCGTACGCGCCCTGCGTGCGGAGGGCGTCCGCCGCGTGGCGGTGGCCCCGTACGTCATCGCCCCGGGCTTCCTCCCGGACCGCATCGCGGCGGGCGCCGACGCGGCGGGCGCGGACGTGGTCGCGCCCGTCCTGGGCGACACCCCGGAACTGGCCCGCCTCCTCCTCCACCGGTACGACACCGCGGCCCCGGCCCACACCCCGCCCACGGCCCTGACGGCCTGAGGCCCCGCCGGCCGGCCCGCTCAGCCGCGGGCGGCGGCCTCGTCGGCCAGGGCCGTCAGGTCGGTGACGGACATCGCCCCCGGCGGGAGGCCCTCGCGGGCGAAGATGTTCGCCGCATGCCGCAGTACGTCGTTGACCGGGGTGGGCACGCCGTGGAGGCGGCCCAGCAGGGAGATCTCTCCGTTGAGGTAGTCGGCCTCCACCGAGCCCGTGCCGCGGGCCAGGCTCTGCCAGGAGGAGCCGCCGCGCACACCCGCGGGCTGGTCGACCTTGCCGTCGCGGGCCGCCGACTGCTCGGCCTCGCCGGCGTAGGCGATGCCCGCGGCGTCGAAGGCCGCCTTGCCCTCCCGGATCGCCCGCAGCAGCAGCGCCGCCTTGGCCGGGTCCGGCTCGGGGCCGGTGGTCGCCTGGATGGCGTTGCCCAGGTTGCCGAGCAGCTTCGCGTGCTTCCACCGCATCACGTCCTCGACGACGGGCGCCTCGAAGCCCGCCCCGGAGAGGTCGGCGGCGACCGCCCGGATCCGCGCGTCCGAGCCGCCGGCGGCCCGCCCGAGGTGCAGGATCCCGGTGAGCGGGGCGCACAGGGCCGAGACCACTCCCGGCTCCAGGAAGGTGGCGGGGAGCCAGACGCAGACCCCGTACACCCGCGCGAAGCGGCGCAGCGCGAGCCGTTCGCTCTCCACTCCGTTCTGCGCGCACAGCAGCGGCAGCCGCTGCGCGGCGGTGCCGCCGCCCGCGACCTCCGCGTCGCCCCACGCGTCCAGGGCCGCGATGGCGTCCTGCGTCTTCACCGTGAGCAGCAGCACGTCGTCCGGCCGCAGTTCGCCCAGCTCCGCCGGGCCCGTGACCACGGGCAGCCGGTGGACGCGGGTTCCGTCGGCGGTGGTGAGCCGCAGTCCGTCCGCCCTCAGCGCCTCGGCGTGCGCGCCGCGCGCGACGAGGACGACCTCCCGGCCCGTTGCGGCGAGGCGTCCGCCGATGGTCGCGCCGATCGCACCGGCGCCGATGATGATGTAACGCATGCCCCGAGCCTGACACACCCGGCACGCCCGGATACGGTCGGGCCATGGTGGACTCGTCGTTCCTGCTGGGCGGGGACCTTCCCGTACGCCGTCTCGGACTCGGTACGGGCGGCCTGGTCGGCGCCGGCTACTGGGGGCCGCGCGGAAGCCGTGCCGAGGCCCGGGCGCTGCTGCGCGCGGCCGTGGACCGGGGCGTGACGCTGATCGACACCGCCGACAACTACGGGCCCGGCCTGGCCGAGGAGCTGGTCGCCGAGGGCCTCCACCCGTACGGGGAGCGGCTGGTGGTCGCCACGAAGGGCGGGGTGGTGCGCACCGGCCCGGACGAGTGGCACGTGGCGGGCCGTCCGGAGCAGTTGCAGCGGATGTGCGAGGCGAGCCTGCGGCGGCTGCGGGTGGAGCGGATCGGCCTGTACCAGCTGCACCGCTTCGACCCGGCGGTGCCGATGGCCGAACAGCTGGGCGCACTCGCGGAGTTGCGGGCGGAGGGCAAGATCCGGCACATCGGCCTGGACACCGTCACGGCCGACGGGTTGCGGCTGGCGCTGGAGTCGGTGCCCGTCGCCGCGGTGCAGAACCCGTTCAACCTGCTGGACCGGTCCTCCGCCGAGGTGCTGGCCCTGTGCGAGGCGCGGGGGATCGCCTTCCTGCCGTACTACCCGCTGGGCAGCGGGGCCCTGACCCGCGAGGGCGCGGCCGCCGTCGCCGAGGTGGCCGCCGGGCACGGGGCGACCCCCGGGCAGGTGGCGCTGGCCTGGCTGCTGCACCGCTCGCCGGTCCTGTGCCCGACGCCGGGCACCGGTTCCCCCGCGCACCTGGCGGAGAACCTGGCCGCGGCGTCGCTCTCGCTTTCCGCAGGGGACATGGCGCTGCTGGACGCGGTGGGGGCCGGGTAGGGGCAGCGCTCTCACCGGGTGGCGCCCCGCGGGGCGGCCGCCCGGCCCGTCCCGGGTTCACGGGCGGGTCAGTTCCACGAGTTTGACGACGGTGTTCCAGTTGCGGGTGGTGACGTCGAGGCCCTTGACGACGGCGGGCCGGGCGAGGGCTTCGGCGAGTTTGGAGCGGCCGAGGCCGTCCGGGGCGTAGAGGTAGAGGACGCGGTCGCCCAGCCGGTACTCCTCCGGGAGGTACGCGGCTCCGTCGAGCGCGGCGAAGCGCTCCGGGCCGGGCTGTTCGGAGAAGAAGGTGGCGTGGAGCTGCTTGCCCTCCAGTTCGGCCGCCGGGAAGGGGCAGGCCGCGGCGACGGCCGCGAGGTGGTCCCCGTCGACGACCAGGCAGGGCACCCGGAAGCCGAAGTGGGCCTCGATGGCCGCCTCCAGGCCCCGGGCGAGGGCGGTGGGGTCGGTCCCGGCGCTGGTGAAGACGGCGTTGCCGCTCTGCAGGTAGGTCTGCACGTCTCCGTGGCCGAGGGCCTCCAGTACGGAGCGCAGCTCGGCCATCGGGACCTTCTTGTTCCCGCCGACGTTGATGCCGCGCAGCAGGGCGGCGTACTTCTTGGTCATGGCCGCACCCTAGTCTTCCGAGTCAGGAATTCTGTTCAGATAGCTGGCGAGGCGTTCGAGGATCTCGTCCGCGGTTCTGGTCCAGACGTAGGGCTTCGGATC
>NZ_JBIVEG010000034.1:0-70943 GCF_044747545.1 Streptomyces sp. NPDC090077 | reverse complement strand
CGCCGCCCGCGGGGTGGGGGGGCGCGGGGGTGGCCGGTGCGTGCTCTCGGCGTGCCGGGCGGAAGCCCGCGTACTGGACGTACTTGGGCTTTCGCCCGGTGCGGCGAGAGTGCGTGCCGGACCCCGCGGGGCAGGCGGGACTTTGCGGACACCCCCTAGCACCCCTCGGGCCCGTGGCCTGAACTCGACGCGGGGTCCGCCCGGGAACGTTCCCGGGCGGACCCCGCGTCGTTGTCCCCGCAGAGACCTGAAGGCGAACAGCAGGGGGTGTCCCATGGGCCGCGTGGTACTGGAGCGTTTTCCGGCGGGAAGTCCGAGGGGGAGCTGGCCCGCGGAGGAGTACGCGGCGCAGCGGATGCGCGAGGGCGTGCCGGCGGAGGTGGTGATGGACCTGGCGACCGACGCGTTCCTCGTCGTGATCCGGCAGCGGGAGGCGCATTCCGGTCACTGATCCGGTTCCGGTCACTGATCGGCTCCTCGGGGATCAATGGCCGCACGCCCCTTGGCCCCGTCGCCCGCCAGCCCCACACTGACCCGATGACGCAGCGTGTGGACCTGGCGACGGTGATGGACCGGCTCGCCATCGACGAGGTGGTCTCGGGGTACGCGGCGGCCGTCGACGACGGGGACTGGGGCGCCTACCGCGCCCTGTTCACCCCCGCCGGACGGGCCGACTACAGCTCGGCGGGCGGGGTCGAGGGCCCGGCCGCGGAGGTCGCCGACTGGCTCGCGGAGACCATGGGGCTCTTCCCGGTGCGCCAGCACCTGATCGTCAACCGGGTGATCAGGCTGGAGGACCGGGGCGGCTATCCCGGGGACTCGGCGGAGGTCCGGGCGGACTTCCTGAACCCGATGCGGCTGGCCGGGCCCGACGACCGGGGCACGGCCCCCAACTTCGTCGCCGCCGGGCGCTACTCCTTCGCCCTGGCCCGCACCCCGGACGGCTGGCGGCTCACGGGGGTCACGGTGCACGAGAAGTGGCGCCACATGGCGTCCTGACCCCGGGCCCGGGCCGCGCCCGGCCGGGGCCGGCCCCACACTGGAAGCGGAGGCGCCTCATGCTGCTCACGAAGCGGACCCGGTGGTGGCGTGCGGCAGCCGCGGCGGCCGCCGGGGCACTGCCCTGCCTCGCCTTTCCCGCGCCGGGGCTCTGGTGGTCCGCGTACGTCGTCCTCGTGCCCTGGATGCTGCTGCTGCGCTCGGCCCCCGACCGGCGGCGCGCCGCGCTGGAGGGGTGGCTGGGCGGTGCCGGCTTCATCGTGGCGGTGCACCACTGGCTGCTGCCGAGCCTGCACGTGTTCCTGGTCCCCCTCGCCGCGCTGCTGGGGCTGCTCTGGATCCCCTGGGCCCTGCTGGTGCGGGAGTTCCTCGGGGGGTCGCCGGGCCCGCGCCGGGCGGCGGCCGGGCTGGTCCTCGTACCGGCCGGCTGGCTGTTGTCCGAGCTGGCCCGGTCCTGGCAGGGGCTGGGCGGGCCGTGGGGGCTGCTCGGGGCCAGCCAGTGGCAGGTGCCGCCGGCGCTGCGGCTGGCCTCGGTGGGCGGGGTGTGGCTGGTGAGCCTGCTGCTGGTGGCGGTGAACTGCGCGGTGGTGCTGCTGGTCGCGGTACCGGGGACGCGGGCCCCGGCGGTGGCCTCGGTGGCGGGGTGTGCGGTGCTGACGGGGGTGGTGTGGCTGTGGCTGCCGCGCCCCGAGGTGTCGGGCGCGCTGCGGGTGGCCGTCGTCCAGCCGGGGGTGGTGGGCGGGACGGACGGGGCGGAGCGCCGGTTCGACGTGGAGGAACGCCTCACCCGGGCCCTGGCGGGGAGACACCCGGACCTGGTGGTGTGGGGCGAGAGCAGTGTCGGCGCGGACCTGGCGGCGCGGCCCGACCTGTCGCGGCGGCTCGCGGCCCTGTCGGCTGAGCTCGGCGCCCCGCTGCTGGTCAATGTGGACGCCCGGCGGTCGGACCGGCCCGGGATCTACAAGAGTTCGGTACTGGTCGGCCCCGACGGCCCCACCGGCGCCCGGTACGACAAGATGCGGCTGGTCCCCTTCGGCGAGTACGTGCCGGCCCGCTCGCTGCTGGGCTGGGCCACCTCGGTCGGCAAGGCGGCGGGCGAGGACCGGATGCGCGGCGCGGACCCGGTGGTGATGGACCTGCCCGGCGGGGTGCGGCTGGGGCCGCTGGTGTGCTTCGAGTCGGCCTTCCCCGACATGAGCCGGCACCTGGTCCGCGAGGGGGCCGGGGTGCTGGTCGCGCAGTCGGCGACCTCGACCTTCCAGGACAGCTGGGCGCCGGCCCAGCACGCCTCCCTGGCGGCCCTGCGCGCCGCCGAGACCGGCCGTCCGGCGGTCCACGCGACCCTGACGGGCATCAGCACGGTGTACGGGCCCTCGGGCAGCCGGATCGGGCCCGCCCTGCCCGCCTCGGCCAGTACGGCCGAGGTGTACGAGGTGCCGCTCGCCCGGGGCACGACCCCCTTCGTCCGCTTCGGGAACTGGCCCGCGGGGGCCGCGCTGGCCGCTCTGGGCCTGTACGGCGCGGTCTCGGGCGTGCGGGCGGTCAGGCTCCGGAGGCCTGCTCCAGAGCCGTCAGCACCACCCGCTCGCACAACTCGTGGGTGAGCAGGGCGTCCCGGGCGCTGAGCTCCTTGCCGCCCTCCACGGCCTCCAGGAAGGTGTCCACGGCCTGTTCGATGCCGCGCTGGCGGGCCACGGACACCCAGTCCCCGCGCCGGCGCACGGTGGGCTGGCCCCGGTGGTCGACGACCTCGGCCAGGTTGACGACCTGGCGCTTGGAGTCCTGGCCCGACACCTCCAGGACCTCCTCGGCGGACCCGGAGCGCCGGTTCATGACGCCCAGGGCGGTGAAGCCCTCGCCCGACATCTGGAGCACCACCTGGGACATCAGCCCTTCGCGCACCACGGCCCGGACGTCGATGTGGTCGGCCTCGCCGGGCAGCAGGAAGCGCAGGGTGTCGACGACGTGGATGAAGTCGTCCAGGACGAGGGTGCGGGGGTCCTCGGGCAGCCCGACCCGGTTCTTCTGCATGACGATCAGGTCGCGCGGGTGGTCGGCGCACAGGACGTAGCCGGGCGCGTGGCGGCGGTTGAAGCCGACGAACAGGCCGACCCCGAGCTCCTCGGCGCGTTCCACCAGGCGCCGCGAGTCGGCCAGCTCGTAGGCCAGCGGCTTGTCCACGTAGGTGGCCACGCCGGCGTCCAGCAGCCGCTCCACGATCGCCGGGTGGGCGTCGGTCGGGGCGTGCACGAAGGCGGCGTCGAGGCCCTCGGCGAGCAGGGCGTCCAGCGTGGTGTGGCGGCGCTCCGGCGGGACCCGGTGGGCGTCGCCGATCCGCTCCAGGGTGGCCGGGGTGCGGGTCTGCAGGTGCAGCTCCACCCCGGGACGGGTGGTGAGGACGGGCAGGTACGCCTTCTGCGCGATGTCGCCGAGTCCGATGACGCCGACCTTCACCAGGAGCCTCCTGATCTGTGCCTTGTGGGACAGCGGCAGCTTAATCCCTGGTGGGAGGGGGCGCGTTCGTCCAGGATGTGGACCATGACCTCCAACGGATCGCACCGCCCCGAACCCTCCACCACCGCCGGCGAGCGGGAGATGCTGGACGGCTGGCTCGACTACCACCGCTCCACCCTCGCCTGGAAGTGCGAGGGGCTCTCCGAGGAGCAGCTGCGCCGTACCCCGCTCGCGCCCTCCGGGCTGAGCCTGATGGGCCTGGTGCGGCACATGGCGGAGGTGGAGCGGTACTGGTTCCGGGAGATCGCCCTGGGGGCGGACCTGCCCGAGCTGTACAGCACCCGGGAACACCGCGACGGCGACTTCGAGTTCACCGACCAGGACACCTGGGCCTCGGCCGAGCAGGTCTGGCGTTCCGAGGTCGAACTGGCCCGGAAGGCGGCCGCGGGCCGCTCCCTGGACGCGGTGTCGGACGCCGCGAGCCACCGGCGCGGGGAGGTCTTCAGCCTGCGCTGGATCTACACCCACATGATCGAGGAGTACGCCCGTCACAACGGGCACGCGGACCTGCTGCGCGAGCACATCGACGGCGCCACCGGCGAGTAGCCGGGCCCGGTGCGGTGTCCGCCGGACATCCCCTCCCCGTCACCCGTGCGGGGTGAATATGGGCCCAGGGTTTTCACAACGGGGTCCTGGCACAGCAGAGTTGCGCGGGTGCATCCAACCCGAACCTCGACGAAGCTGCTCCTCGGAGCCGCCTGTGCCGTCTCGGCCGTCACCGGCTGCGTGAGCGTCAACCCCGCCCAGACGGGCCCGGCCGCGGCCCCCGCCGGCGGGCCGCCGCCCCGGCACGAGCCGCGCGGCGGTCCGGGGGCGCTGCCCGTGGTCGTGCAGGCGCCCGCCCTGGAGGCGCTGAAGGCGGTGCCCCGGGAGGGCGTGCGCCCCTCGGCCCCGACGGCCGCGGGCCGGGGCTCGGCGCGCTCGGTGCCCGGGCCGCGCACCGGGGAGGGCGAGGCCGTGCAGGCCGCCCGGGGAGTCCCCGACGTGCCGGTGCCGGCGGAGCCGGGCGGGCGCGGCAAGGAGGGCCCGCGGGGCCGTGCGCACGGATCGGAGCCGGGGGCGCAGCTGCCGCCGGGGCTGGCGCGGGAGCTGCCGGTCCGGCCGGCGGACGTGTGCGCGCTGGGCCGCCGGCACGGGAACTGGGACCCGCACGGCCCGGAGGCCCGGATCTGCGCGGGCGTCGAGGGCGCCGGGGCCGGCTGAGGTACCGCCGGGGACCGAGCCTCGCCGGACGCCCGCGGTCCGTCAGGCAGCGCGGCGGGGGCGCGGTTCCCGGGGGCGCCTGCCAGCGGTGGCCGGGGGACGCGCGGGGGCCGGGCGGGATCCGCAGGAGACGGCCTACGCCTGCTCGGGGAACGGCCGGGGGGCCGGGCCCGCCTCCGCCGCCAGCCGGCGCTCCAGGCGGGCGATGGCGGCCCGCACGCCGTTGCCGTACCCGTCGTCGGACAGCGCTCCGGTGGCCGCCCGGGCCCGCGCGAGGTGGACCCGGGCCTCGTCGGGCCGGCGCAGCTTGGCGTAGTCGGCGGCGAGGCTGAGGTGCAGGGAGGGGTAGAACACCCGCACGGCCGGGTGCGGCTCGGCCCGCCCGGGAAGTGCCTCCCCGAGCCGCTCGCCGAGCCCGTCGGCCGCGGTCAGCGCCCTCAGGTCCCAGGCCAGTTCGTCGGCGGGGTCGTCCTGGGCGTCGGCCAGGTAGTGGGCGAGGGTGCAGCGGTGGAGGGAGTCGCCCTCCTCGCCGATCTCGGACCAGATCTCGCCGAGCCGGTTGCGGGCCTCCTCGCGGTCTCCGGCGTGCAGCAGGATGACGGCCTGGCCGATCCTGGTCATGACGGCGTCCTCCGACGCCTCCTGCTGCTGCTCCCTCAACGGGGCCTCCGGCTCGCTCCGCCGGACCCGCTCCGGTCCGGTCATCAAGAAGCTAGCCGGAGGCACCGGCTCTGGCGCCGAGGCGCGGGGTGGTGTCAGCCCAGGTCCGGGATCCGCCAGTCGATCGGCTCATGGCCCTGGGCGGCGACGGCCTCGTTGATCTGCGTGAAGGGCCGGGAGCCGAAGAACTTCTTCGCCGACAGCGGCGAGGGGTGGGCGCCCTTGACGATCACGTGCCGCTCCTCGTCGATGAGCGGGATCTTCTTCTGGGCGTAGGCGCCCCAGAGCACGAAGACGACCGGGTCGGGCCGGTCGGACACGGCGCGGATCACCGCGTCGGTGAACTTCTCCCAGCCCTTGCCCTTGTGGGAGTTGGCCTCGGCCTCGCGGACGGTGAGGACGGCGTTGAGCAGGAGGACGCCCTGCTCGGCCCACGGCATCAGGTACCCGTTGTCCGGGACCGGCAGGCCGAGCTCCTCCTTCATCTCCTTGTAGATGTTGCGCAGCGAGGGCGGGGTCTTGACCCCGGGCTGCACGGAGAAGCACAGGCCGTGTCCCTGGCCGGCGCCGTGGTACGGGTCCTGGCCGAGGACCAGGACCTTCACCTTGTCGAACGGCGTGGCCTCCAGGGCCGCGAAGACCTGCTCGCGGGGCGGGTAGACCGGCCCGTTCGCCCGCTCCTTCTCGACGAACTCGGTGAGTTCCTTGAAGTAGGGCTGGTCCAGCTCCCCGCCGAGGACGGGGAGCCAGGACTCGGGCAGCATCTGGGTCACGTCGACAACCTCCGGTACAAGTTCGTGCAACTGCTCCGAACCTACCGGGGACCACTGACAACGCCGTCACCCGGGCGTCCCGCCGGAGCCGCCCGGACCGCCGGGACGGCCCGGACCGCCGGGATCACCAGCTGGTCTTGCGGTACAGCTCCCACATCTGCATGGCGGTCTGCGGGTCCAGGGCCCGTTCGGCACCGGCGATGTCCTCGCGTGCGCCGACGTACAGCTTGCCCTGCCACAGGGGCAGCAGCCGGACGTCCTGGGCGAAGATCTGCTGGGCCGCCTCGAACTCCCTGACGCCCGCGGACCGGTCGCCCTCGCGGCGGGACTTGGGCAGCAGTTCGTTCAGGATCTGCGTCGGCTCGTACGGGGTTCCGACCGCGTTCTCCTTGCCGACGAACGGCGCGATGAAGTTGTCGGGGTCCGGGAAGTCCGGGAACCAGCCTCGGCCGAAGACCGGGTACTGACCGCTCTTGTAGCCCTCCTGGAAGGTCTTCCAGGGCTGGCCGCGCAGGTTGATCTTGAAGAGGTCGCTCTCTTCGAGCTGCCGCTTGATCTCGGTGAACTCGTCGGCGGTGGAGGCGCCGTAGCGGTCCGTGGTGTACCAGAAGGTGAGCTCCACCTTCTGGGTGATCCCGGCCGTCGTGAGGATCTTCTTGGCCTTGGCGACGTCGGGGTTGCCGTAGATGTCGTAGAAGGGCGTCTTGTGGCCCACCACGCCCTTGGGGACCATCGAGTACAGCGGCTCGGCGGTGCCCTGGTAGACCTTGGAGACGATCGCACCGCGGTCGATGACCTGGGCGATGGCCTGGCGCACGGCCGGCTTGTTGACCTGCGGGTCGTTCGGGTTGAAGACCAGGTAGCGGATCTCGGCGCCGACGTTCTCCACGACCTGCACGCCCTGGGCGTGCGAGGCCGGGGTCTGGAGGTCCTTGATCTCCGCGGCGGAGAGGCCGCGGTAGGTGGCGTCGATCTCCTTGCCCTTGAGGGCGGCGATCATCTTCTTGGAGTCGGAGAAGTAGCGGATCGTCACCCCGTCGTTGCGGCGGTTGGCGAAGCCCGTGTAGCTGTCGTTGCGGCCGAGGACCGCCTCGCTGCCCTCCGCGTACGAGGTCAGGACGTAGGGGCCGGAGCCGGTGACCTTGCCGTCCTCGCGGACCTTGTTGGCCGGGTACGCCTTCGGCGCGACCAGGGAGGCGGCCGGCGAGCCCAGCACGTACGGGAAGGTCGCGTCCGGGGTCTTCAGGTGGAAGACGACGGTGAGCGGGTCCGGGGCCTCGATCTTGTCCAGGGTGCCGAAGAGACCGGCGGGGCCGACCTTGTGGTTGATCGTCTTGATCCGGTCGAGCGAGTGCTTGACCGCCTTGGAGTCCAGCGGCTCGCCGTCGGAGAACTTCAGGCCCTTGCGCAGGACGCAGCGGTAGGCGGTGTTCGCCGAGTCGGTGAACTCGCAGCTCTGGGCCGCGTCGGGCTGGGGCTTGGTGCTGCCCGTGGGGAAGGCCAGCAGGGTCTGGTAGACGTTGCGGTACAGCTCCCAGGAGCCGTCCCACGCCGCTGCGGGGTCGAGGGTGCTGGGCGCGCTCATGGTGCCTACGGTGATCCGCTTCGCGGCGGCGTCACCGTCGTCCGAGAACAGGCCGCAACCTGCGACCAGGGATATGGACGCAACGGCCGCAGCGATCTGCAGGCATCTGGTCCGGTTGAACACGTGCACGCTCCTCGATCAGCCAGGGGTGCGGCAGACCCTACCGCAGTGCCTCACAAATCCAATGGGCAGGTTTCGTGAGACGATTGACCGATTTCGGTCCGATTCGATACGCATTTGCCTCCTGTTGGGAGGCAAATGCGTCCGGTTATCGGTCAGTGCACACCGGCATTGAGGAACATTCCTCCGTCGACGACGAGAGTTTGTCCGGTGATCCATTCCGCTTGTGCAGATGTCAGGAATGCGGCCGCTCCGCCGATGTCCTCCGGGACCCCGAGCCGGCCGAGCGGGTAGGCGGCCGCGGCCTCCTGCTCGCGGCCCTCGTAGAGCGCCTGCGCGAACCTGGTCTTGACCACCGCCGGGGCGATCGCGTTGACCCGTACCGTCGGCGCCATCTCGTGCGCGAGCTGGAGGGTCAGGTTGATCATCGCGGCCTTGCTCATCCCGTACGCCCCGATGAAGGGCGAGGCGGAGACCCCGGCGATGGAGGCGATGTTCACGATCGCCCCGCCGTGGTCCTTCTGCCAGGCGTGCCAGGTCCGCTGGGCGAAGCCCAGCGCGGAGATCACGTTGGTCTCGAACACCTTGCGCGCCACCCCGAGGTCGAGGTCCGCGATCGGCCCGAAGACCGGATTGGTGCCCGCGTTGTTGACCAGGAAGTCGACGCGGCCGAAGGCCTCCATCGCACGGTCCACGGCGAGGGCCTGGTGGGCCTCGTCGTGCGCCTTCCCGGCCACGCCGACCACCCGGTCCGCGCCGAGCCGCTCCACGGCCTCCTTGAGCGCGTCCTCGTTGCGCCCGGTGATCACGACCCGGTCGCCCCGGGCGACCAGCGCCTCGGCGATCCCGTAGCCGATGCCCCGGCTCGCCCCGGTGACCAGGGCCACCTTGCCGCTGTCGATGCCGCCGTCCGTCACACCGCTGTCCGTCATGTCGTAAGCCCGCCTCTCGTGGGACGTCAGTTGAGCGGGCCGCCGGCCACGTACAGGACCTGGCCGGAGACGAATCCGGCGTCCTCGCCCGTGAAGAAGGCGATGGCGTTCGCGATGTCGTCCGGCCGACCCACGCGCTGCACCGGGATCTGCGAGGCGGCGGCCAGCTGGAACTCCTCGAAGCCCATGCCGACGCGGGCGGCGGTCTGCGCGGTCATCTCGGTGACGATGAAGCCGGGGGCGACGGCGTTGGCGGTGATGCCGAACTTGCCCAGTTCGATCGCCAGGGTCTTGGTGAAGCCCTGGAGGCCGGCCTTGGCGGCGGCGTAGTTCGCCTGGCCGCGGTTGCCGAGCGCCGAGCTGCTGGAGAGGTTCACGACGCGGCCGAACTTGGCGTCCACCATGTACTTCTGACAGGCCCTCGCCATCAGGAACGCGCCGCGCAGGTGCACGTTCATGACGGTGTCCCAGTCGGTGTCGCTCATCTTGAAGAGCAGGTTGTCGCGGAGCACGCCCGCGTTGTTGACGAGGACCGTCGGCGCGCCGAGCGTGCTCGCGACCCGCTCGACGGCCGCCTCCACCTGGGCGGCGTCGGAGACGTCGCAGCCGACCGCGAGGGCCTTGCCGCCGGCCGCCGTGATCGCCTCGACGGTGTCCTTGCAGGCGGCCTCGTCGAGGTCGAGCACGGCGACCGCCCGGCCCTCGGCGGCCAGCCGGATCGCGGTGGCCGCGCCGATGCCCCGGGCCGCCCCGGTCACGATCGCGACGCGCTGCTCGGTGGTGGACATGCTGTTCTCCTCGCCCTTGAGAGACGGCCGCCCGAAGGTGAGCAACCGCTTAGTAGCCTCAGCTGAGGAGACGCTAGGAGCCGCGACACCCCGTGTCAACGGCCCCCGGCGGCAGTGGCGCGGACCTGCCCGGAAATCAGCGGACGAGCAGCTCCAGCAGGCGTTCCACCTCGGCGGCCGGATCGGCCGTCAGGCCGGTGTGCACCGGTCCGGGCTGCACCACCGTGCTGCGGGGGGCGATCAGCCAGCGGAACCTGCGCCCCGCGTCGTCGCCCGCCGCCTGCCCGGCCTCCTCGCCGCCCGCGCACAGCCCCTCGACCCCGCGCAGCGCCGCCCGCACCCCGGCCACGTCGGCCCCCGGGTCCAGCGCGAGGAGCTTCGCCTCGTCGAGGTGGGTGCGCGCGGCGACGTAGGAGTGCGCCCGGCAGTAGACGATGACTCCGGCGTTGAAGCACTCGCCGCGCTCCATCCGGGGCACCACGCGCACCAGCGCGTATTCGAACACGTCCCGCTTGGTCACTCGTTGCCGCTCTTCTGCTTGTTCTTGTCCGACTGGGGAGGGAGCCGCTCGGCCAGCCAGCCCGGCGGACCGGAGCGCTGCCTGACCTCGGCCTCCATGGTGATCCTCTCGTGGATCGTGGCGGCGCGCGGCAGCAGTGCCTCCACGTAGGCGCGGCGCACCGCGTCGGCGGAGTCGAACCCGGGCTCGTCGACGAGCCACTCGTCGGGCACGTCGGCGGCGACCTCGGTGAGCAGTTCCTCGGTGACCAGCGGGGCCAGCTCGGCGGCGGCCGCCGCGATGTCGGGGCCGACGGGGGCCAGGACGTGGTCCGAGGCGTTGTAGGGCTTGGCGGCGGCGGCCGGGGCGGTGGGCCAGTTGTGGTGCCAGATCATGGTGGCGCCGTGGTCGATGAGCCACAGCTCGCCGTGCCACACCAGCATGTTCGGATTGCGCCAGGACCGGTCGACGTTGTTGATGAGCGCGTCGAACCAGACGACGCGCCCCGCCTCGACCGGGTCGGCCCGGTAGGCGAGGGGGTCGAAGCCGATCGAGCCGGGCAGGTAGTCCATGCCGAGGTTGAGTCCGCCGCTGGCCTTGAGCAGCTCCTGGACCTCCTGGTCGGGCTCGGCGAGCCCGATGACGGGGTCGAGCTGCATCTGCACCAGCCGCGGGACCCTCAGCCCCAGGCGCTGGGCGAGGCGCCCGCAGACGACTTCGGCGACCAGGGTCTTGCGGCCCTGGCCGGCTCCGGTGAACTTCATGACGTAGGTACCGAGATCGTCGGCCTCGACGATGCCGGGTAGTGAGCCCCCCTCACGCAAGGGCGTGACATATCGGGTTGCAATGACTTCGGTCAGCATCTTCCCAGGCCGTCCCAGGGCCGGGCCGGATCAACCGCGGCCCCGGCCCGCTCTCGTGTATTCGCACCGCTGTGACCTCGTCAACCTACACCCGGGTAGCGCCCGGGAGGCAGCAGGTTTCCGGCGGGCCGGGGTCCCGGTCCGCCCGGGGTACCCCGTTCCCGCGGAGGCCGCATGACGCCCTTTCCGCCCCCTCCGCCCTGGACACCCCCATTGGTTAGGTTAGCCTTACCTCAGTCCAACCTGTCGTGCACCCGTCTCGTGAGGAGTCGCCTTGAGTGCTGTTGCAGACGCCGCGCCGGGAGGGCCCACCGCCGCCGAGCGCGTCCGCTCCGTGCTGGCCCGGGCCGTTTCCCTGTCCCTCGTCACGGAAGCCCAGGCGTACGACCTGATCGGCCTGCACTCCGTCGGCCCGAAGGGCAGGATCTTCCTGCACCCCCCGGCCGACGGCCCGTTGGCCGCCCGGATCGCCACGGCGCCCCGCGGCAGCCTCGCGGCGCTGGTGCAGTTCACCGACGTGGCCCCGACCGCGGTCAGGGAGCGCGTCCGGGCCCGCGTGACGATCTCGGGCTGGCTGACCCCGGACGAACCGGGCCCCGACGGGGTGCGGCTGCGCCTGGACGCCGCGCGCGTCAGCCTCAGGACCGCGGCGGAGGTACGGGACGTCGGCCTCGACGAGTTCACGCTCGCCCGGCCGGACCCGATCGCCGCCGAGGAGGCCGGCATGCTGACCCACCTCGCCGACTCCCACGGGGAGATGGTGGCGGGGCTCGCGGCACTGGCCGCACCCCGGCTGCCGGCCGGCGTACTGCGGACCTCCCCGCTGGCCCTGGACCGGCACGGCATCACGCTGCGGTGCGAGTACCGCAGCGGCCACCTCGACCTGCGCTTCCCGTTCCCCGTCACGGCGCGGGACGCGGCCGGGGCCGGCGAGCAGGTCCGGCTGTTGCTGACGGCTCCCCGCCGGTACGCGGACCCGCGCCGCTCCCCCGCACCGAGCTGACCCGCCGTCCGGGGCGGGGGCCGGGGGGGCAACCCGGCCCGCCGCGGGGGCGATTGTCCGCCATCGGCCGCCGAGCGGCCGCCGGGACGGCACCCCCGAGGTCAGATTAGGTTAGGCTAAGCTAAACGCAGACGGGATCTGTGGAGACACGCGCTCACGTGCGATCAGGGAGGGAAGAACACCATGGGCCTGCCGGCCATCGGCTCCTACCCCATGCCCGACCGATCCACCCTGCCCCGTTCCTGCGCGTCCTGGGCCATCGACCCCCGTCGCGCCGCGCTGCTGGTCCACGACATGCAGAACCACTTCGTCGGGGGGACCGCGGCGGAGCGGTCGCCGGTCGTGGAGCTCGTCGACAACATCTCGGCGCTCCGCACCCTGGCCGCGGCCCTCGACATGCCGGTCGTCTTCACGGCCGAACCGGCCGCCCAGCCTCCGGGGCAGCGCGGCCTCGCCGCCGACCTGTGGGGTCCGGGCATCGTCGACGGCTCCGACGCCGCCGCGATCGTCCCGCCCCTGAGCCCCCGGCCCGGCGAACACGTGCTGGCCAATGTGCGCCACAACGCCTTCCTCCGCAGCCACCTGGGCAGGCTCCTCCGCTCGGAGGGCCGCGACCAGCTGGTCATCTGCGGCGTCCACGCCCAGCTGGGCGTGCTCCTGACGGCCGCGGACGCCTTCATGAACGACATCCAGCCCTTCGTGGTCGCCGATGCCGTCGCCGACTTCTCCGCCGAGGAGCACGCCATGGCCATGCGGTGGGCCGCCCGCAGCGCGGTGGTGTGTACCACCGAGTCGCTCCTGCGCGACCTGCTGCTCGGCCGGGTGGCGCGCGACGGCCGCAAGGACGCGTGAGCAGGTCCTGCTCCCGCACCGCCCGGCGGCGCCCGTCCGCGCCCACGGCCCCCCACACCTCGCACGAACACAGAGAGAACGGAAGAACATGACCGTACGGGTCGCGGTGGCCGGTGCCAGCGGCTACGCGGGCGGAGAACTGCTCCGCCTGCTGGCTTCGCATCCCGGCGTGGAGATCGGAGCGGTGACCGCGCACAGCAGCGCCGGCCGTCCGCTGGGGTCCGTACAGCCGCAACTGCCCGGTCTCGCCGACCGGATCCTCCTGGACACCGGCGCCGACTCCCTGCGCGGCCACGACGTGGTGTTCCTGGCCCTGCCCCACGGGCAGTCGGCCGCCCTGGCCGAAGAGCTGGACCCCGGCACCCTGGTGGTGGACTGCGGCGCCGACTTCCGGCTCCGGGACCCCGCCGCCTGGGAGCGCTTCTACGGCTCGCCCCACGCCGGGACCTGGCCCTACGGCCTGCCCGAACTGCCGGGAGCCCGGGACGAGCTGAAGGGCGCCACCCGGATCGCGGTCCCCGGCTGCTATCCGACCGCGGCCACCCTGGCGCTGTTTCCCGCCTTCGCCGCGGGCTTCACCGAGCCCGAGGCCGTGATCGTCGCCGCCAGCGGTACCTCCGGCGCCGGACGCTCGCTCAAACCGCAGTTCCTCGGCGCCGAAGTGATGGGCTCCATGAGCCCGTACGGAGTCGGGGGCGGCCACCGGCACACCCCGGAGCTGGTCCAGAACCTGTCCCGGGCCGCGGGCGAGCAGGTCACCGTCTCCTTCACCCCGACCCTGGCGCCCATGCCCCGCGGCATCCTCGCGACCTGTTCCGCCCGGCTCCGCGCGGACACGTCCGCCGGGGAGGCCGAGGTGCGGGCCGTCTACCGGGCCGTGTACGCCGACGAGCCGTTCGTCCGGCTGCTGCCCCCCGGCCAGTGGCCCTCGACCGGCGCGGTCCTCGGCTCCAACACGGTCCAGGTGCAGATCGCCGTGGACCCGGACGCCCGCAGGATCGTCTGCGTGAGCGCCATCGACAACCTCACCAAGGGCACCGCGGGTGGCGCGGTGCAGAGCATGAACATCGCCCTCGGCCTGCCGGAACGGCAGGGCCTGCCCACGAATGGAGTGGCCCCGTGAGTGTGACCGCCGCCCTCGGATTCCTCGCCGCCGGAGTGACCGCCGGCATCAAGGAGTCCGGCACCCCGGACCTGGCCCTGGTCGTGAACCGGGGGCCCTCGCACGCCGCCGCCGGCGTGTTCACCTCGAACCGCGTGCAGGCCGCCCCGGTGCGCTGGTCCCGCGACGTCCTCGCCGACGGACGGGTCTCCGCCGTCGTCCTCAACTCCGGTGGCGCCAACGCCTGCACCGGCCCCGGCGGCGCCGAGGACACGCGGGTGACGGCCGAGCGCACGGCGCTGGCCCTGGACCTCGCGGCCGAGGAGGTCGCGGTGTGCTCCACGGGTCTGATCGGTGTCCGCCTGCCGATGGACCGGCTGTTGCCGGGCATCGAGGTGGCTGCCGCCGCGCTCTCCGCCGACGGGGGTGAGGACGCGGCCGTGGCGATCAAGACCACGGACACCGTGCACAAGACCGCCACCGTCTCCCAGGACGGCTGGACGGTGGGCGGGATGGCGAAGGGCGCGGGCATGCTCGCCCCGGGCCTGGCGACCATGCTCGTGGTGCTGACCACGGACGCCGACGTGGACTCCGCGACCCTGGACAAGGCGCTGCGGGACGCGACCCGCACCACCTTCGACCGGGTCGACTCCGACGGCTGCATGTCCACCAACGACACCGTGCTGCTCCTGGCCTCCGGCGCCTCCGGGCAGGTCCCCTCCTACGAGGCCTTCGGCGAAGCCGTCCGCACGGTCTGCGACGACCTGGCCCGCCAGCTGATCGGCGACGCCGAGGGCGCCAGCAAGGACATCCGCATCGAGGTGATCGGCGCGGCCAGCGAGCAGGACGCCGTCGAGGTCGGCCGGTCCATCGCCCGCAACAACCTCCTCAAGTGCGCCATCCACGGCGAGGACCCCAACTGGGGCCGTGTCCTGTCCGCGATCGGCACCACGAAGGCGGCCTTCGACCCGGACCGGCTCAACGTCGCCATCAACGGCGTCTGGGTCTGCAAGAACGGCTCCGTCGGCGAGGACCGCGACCTGGTCGGCATGAAGGACCGCGAGGTCCGCATCACCGCCGACCTCTCCACCGGCACCGAAACCGCCGTCATCTGGGCCAACGACCTCACCGCCGAGTACGTCCACGAGAACAGCGCGTACAGCTCATGAGCGGGACGGGCACCACGCAGACGAAGGCCGCCGCCGGGATACCGGCCGCGCAGGACCTGCCGTGGCTGGAGGAGCTCCAGGGCCGTACGGTCGTCGTCAAGTTCGGCGGCAACGCCATGGTCGACCCGTCGCTGCACCGGACCTTCGCCCAGGACGTGGTGGAGCTCTGGCACGCGGGCCTGCGGCCCGTCGTCGTGCACGGCGGCGGCCCCCAGATCAGCTCGCTGCTCGACCGGCTGGGCCTGGAGGTGCGCTTCGAGGCCGGGCTGCGGGTCACCACCCCGGAGACCATGGACGTCGTCCGCATGGTGCTCACCGGGCAGGTGCAGCGGGAGCTCGTGGGGGCCATCAACGCCCACGGACCCTTCGCCGTCGGCCTGTCGGGCGAGGACGCGCACACCATGACCGCCGTCCGGCGGCCGGCCTGGGTGGACGGCCGCCCGGTGGACATCGGCCTGGTCGGCAACGTCACGGACGTGGACACGGGCACCCTCGGCGCGCTGCTGGAGCAGGGCCGCATCCCCGTGGTCTCGCCCATCGCGCGCGGCGAGGACGGCCAGGTGTACAACGTCAACGCCGATCTGGCGGCTTCGGCCCTGGCCGTGGCCCTCGGGGCGGACCGGCTGGTGGTCATGACCGACGTCGAAGGACTGTACGCGGACTGGCCGCACAGCACCGAGGTGATCGAGCGCCTCACGGCCGCCGAGCTGGACGTGCTGCTGCCGGAGCTGGCGAGCGGCATGCTCCCCAAGATGGAGGGCTGCCTGCGGGCCGTCCGCGCCGGCGTCGGCCGGGCCCAGGTCATCGACGGCCGGGTCCCGCACGCGCTGCTGCGCGGCCTGTTCACCGAGGACGGACACGGCACCACGGTGGTGCCGGACGCGAAGGCCGGGTCCGAAGGCCCCGGCGCAAGGGAGGACGGCGCGTGACCGCCGACAGCACGACCCCGCTCGCCGACCGCTGGCGCGCGGTGGTGATGGACACGTACGGCACTCCCCCGCTGGCCCTCGTCAGGGGCGAGGGCAGCACCGTGTGGGACGAGGACGGCCGCGCCTACGCGGACTTCACCGGCGGCATCGCCGTGAACACCCTCGGGCACGCCCACCCGGCCCTGGTCGAGGCGGTACGCGAGCAGGCCTCCCGGCTCGGCCACGTGTCGAACCTGTTCGTGGCGGAGCCGCCCGTGGCGCTCGCGGAACGCCTGCTGGAACTCCTCGGCAGGCGGGGGCGGGTGTTCTTCGCGAACTCCGGCGCCGAGGCCGTCGAGGCCGCCTTCAAGATCGCCCGCCGGACCGGGCGGCCGCACCTCGTCGCCACCCGGGGCGGCTTCCACGGCCGCACCATGGGCGCCCTCGCCCTCACCGGCCAGCCGGCCAAGCAGGACCCCTTCCTGCCGCTCCCCGGCGACGTGACGCACGTCCCCTACGGCGACGTGGAGGCCCTGCGGGCCGCCGTCACCGAGCGCACGGCGGCGGTGTTCCTGGAACCGGTCCAGGGAGAGGCGGGCGTCGTCCCCGCGCCCGCCGGTTACCTGCGCGCCGCCCGCGACATCACCCGGGCCGCGGGGAGCCTGCTGGTCCTGGACGAGGTCCAGACCGGGATCGGCCGCACCGGCCACTGGTTCGCGCACCAGGCGGAACCGGACCTTGACCCCGACGTGATCACCCTGGCCAAGGGGCTGGGCGGCGGCCTGCCGATCGGCGCCGCGGTCGCCTTCGGCGATGCCGCCCGGCTGCTGACGCCCGGTCAGCACGGCTCCACCTTCGGCGGCAACCCGATCTCGTGCGCGGCCGGGCTGGCCGTGCTGGAGACCGTCGAGAAGGAGGGACTGCTCGCGCACGTGACCCGGATGGGCGAGCTGCTGCGCGGCGGCGTCGAGGCGCTGCGCCACCCCCTGGTCGGCGAGGTCCGGGGCGCGGGGCTGCTCGTGGGCGTGGCCCTGCGCGAGCCGGTGGCCGCGCGGGTCCAGCGGGCGGCGCAGGAGGCCGGCTTCCTGGTGAACGCGGCGGGGCCGGACGTCGTCCGGCTCGCTCCCGCGCTCAACGTGCCGCAGGAGCGGGTGGAGGCCCTCGTGGCGGCGCTGCCCGCGGTGCTCGACGCGGCGGCCGCGGACGCCTCGTGACCCGGGGCGCGTGACGGACCCCGGGGCGACCGGGTGACGGCGAAGGGGCGGTTCCCGTGGGGGGAACCGCCCCTTCCTGTTCTGCGGGCCGCGTGCCCTACAGGCTGCGGGCCAGGACGCGGGCGTTGCGGGCGGGGTCGAGGGAGCGTGCCCAGTCGCGCGGGGCCAGCTCCGGGTCGGCCGGGACGAAGCCGTGCCGGAGGAAGAGCCGGCCGCTCCCCGTCGTCGCGGTGAACAGGGTCGTCAGCGAGCGGCTGCGGGCCCTGGCGAACGCCGCGTACAGCAGCCGGCCGCCCATGCCCGAACCCTGCCGGTGGCCCGCCACGCAGAAGTTGAAGAGGACGCCCGCGTCGGGGTGCTCGCGCAGCCCGACGCACCCTTCGACGGTGCCGTCGGGGGCCTGGGCGACGAGGAAGTCGCGGGCCTCCGCGAGGTACTGGGAGACCGGGCGTTCGCGGAGCGCACCCGTGCGGACGAACGGCCGGGAGAGCGTGGCGAGCGCGGGGCCGTCGTCCTCGCGCGCCGGCCGCACCGAGAACTCGGCGGCGCGGTGCCACCGGGTGGCGGGCGCTCGGGGCGGCAGCGGGGCGAGGGCGACAGGGGGCAGCGTGGCCGTGGTCAAGGCGTTCCTTCCTCGGATGGCACCGTTCGCGGGCGCAGGGGATCTCCCGGACGGGGTCCGGAGGAAGGCGGGTTGCCGCGACGCCCCACAGGAACGGTCGAAGTAAGGTTAGCCTTACCTGCCCGATTCGGCCAAGCCGACGCGCGGAGGGCCGGGCACACCCAACACCGAGGGGCCGTCACGCCGGTGACGGCCCCTACGGAAGAGGGCCCCGGGAACGGCTCCCGGGGCCCTCGTACGGCCTGTGGGGCCCCGCGGGGCCCGTACCTCGGTCCTGCCTAGCCGCAGGGGCGGCCCGGGTAGTCGTCGCCCTCGGGGATCCCCGCCGCGCGCATCCGGCGCATGACCTCTCCGGCGACCTGATCGTCCACCTCGAACGGCATGTTGAACTCCCGGTCGAAGACGAGCGACTCGCCGTCACCCGTGTGCCAGATCACCCAGCGCGGCGGGGTGTCGGACGCCTCCCACAGCGGGGAGAACCGTTCGAGGACGTTCGTCTGAGTGGTCACAGCTTCCCTGCTCCTGTCGATTCGTGTCCGTCGACGACCGTCGCCACGACCTCGATGCCGCCGATCCGGGAAGGGTCGACCCGCCGCGGGTCGTCCCCCAGGACGACCAGGTCGGCGCGCTTCCCCGGGGAGAGGCTGCCGGCGCTGTCGTCCCAGTGGCAGGCGTACGCCCCCGCCACCGTGTAGGCCCGCAGGGCCTCTTCGACCGTGACCGCCTCGCCGGGGCCGACCGCCCGGCCGGACGCGGAGGCGCGCTCGACCATGAACTGGACGGCCCGCAGCGGCGCCCCGTCCGTCACGGGCCGGTCCGAGCTGCCCACGAGCGTCACCCCGTGGTCCAGGAATCCCCGGCCGCGGTACATCCACGGCGTCCGCTCCTCGCCCATCACCGCGGAGTAGTCGTCGCCGAAGGAGTGGAGGAACGTCGGCTGGACGACCGCACTGACACCGAGCCGCGCGAGGCGCGGGAGCTGGTCGGGCCGGATCAGTCCGGCGTGCTCGATCCGGTGCCGGGCGTCCGGCCGCGGGCGCAGCGCCTGCGCCCGCTCCAGGGCGTCGAGCGCCAGGTCGGCGGCACGGTCGCCGATGGCGTGGACGGCGAGCTGCCAGCCGGCGAGGTGGCCGTCCACGATGAGCCGGGTCAGGTTCTCCGGATCGTCCTGGAGTTCGCCGGTGTGGTCCATGCCCTCGTACGGGGCGGTGAGCGCGGCGGTGCGGGCCATCATCCCGCCGTCGGTGTAGATCTTGAGGGCGCCCAGCGAGAGCCAGTCGTCGCCGAATCCGGTGCGCATGCCCAGGTCCAGGGCGCGGGGCACCCCGTCCTCCCGGTGCGCCCCGCGCGGGCCGATCGTGTCGCCGGCCGCCATGAGCTGGACCCGCAGGGGCAGCCGCCCCTGGTCCCGCAGCAGTTGGTAGGCGCCCAGCTCGACCGGGCTGTGGCCGAGCAGGCCGCCCCCGATGCCCGCCTCGGCGACGGCGGTCACGCCCTCGGCGAGGCAGGTCCGGGCGGCCCGCTCGACCGCGTCGGCGATGTCGGCCTGCGCGTAGGGCAGCCGGAGCCTGCGCACCGCGGTCATGGCGCTCTCGGCCAGGAAGCCGTCCCGGTGCGGCACGCCGGCCGGGAGCAGGTCCAGGACGGCGCTGTTGACGACGCAGCCGTGGCCCGAGTCGTGCATCAGGAACACCTTGCGCCCGTGGCTGACGGTGTCCAGTTCGGCGGCCGTCAGGTGGCGCCCCAGGGCCCGCTGGTCGTAGCCCATGACGTCCACCCAGTCACCGGGGGCGCCGGTACGGGAGGCCGCCCGCGCGACGGCCGCCAGTACGTCCTCGGCCCGTTCGCAGGGGGCGACGCTCGGGGCGCTCTGCTTGAGCCCGGTCCAGGCGAGGTGGACGTGGCTGTCGATGAACCCGGGCAGCACGGTGGCGCCCTGGAGGTCGATGACCTCGCGGGCCGGGAGGGAGGCGACGGCCTCGTCCACGCCCACGATCCGGCCCCGCCAGATGCCCAGTTCGCGGGCGACCGGGCGGTCCGGGTCCATGGTGAGGATGTTCGCGTTCGTCAGCCTCGTGCAGAGCATGCGCGGTCCGTCCGTCGGAGGGGGTCTCGGGCCGTGGGCGCCTCAGGCGTCGACGGCCGCCGCGAGGGAGCGGGGGCGCAGGTCGGTCCAGTGGCTCTCGATGAAGTCCAGGCACGCGTCGCGGGTGTTCTCCGCGAAGGCCTCCGTCCACCCTCCGGGCACCTCGGCGAAGGACGGCCACAGGGAGTGCTGGCCCTCGTCGTTCACCAGGACCAGGAAACGGCCGTCTGCGTCGTCGAACGGGTTGGTGCTCATAATGCGGGGTTCCTCCTGGTGGCGGTTCACGAGCCTGATACTTAGGTTAGGCTCGCCTAATCGTAACCCTAACTCTTCCTCATCTCCCTCACAAGGAGGCCCAGATGCCCGCACCCCGACCCGCCTCCCCGGACGGACCGGAGAACCCCTTCGCCGCCTTCGGCCTGACCGCGGGGCCCGGCACCGACGACTTCTGGGCGGCGGCGGCACCCGTCTCCGTCCCCGCGGACGACGGCGGTTGGGTCACCCTGTTCGTACGGCGCGGCGGCCCTGCGGTCATCGAGTTCGAAAGCTGGTCGGAACCGGTGCCGCTGGCCCGCTGGGGCGACACCGACTGCTGGTACGCCGAGGTGCGCATGCCCGCCCGGCTCCGCGTGACCTACCGGTTCCTCACGGACGACGGCTCGTACGCCGACCCGCTCAACCCGGTCGGGGCCGGCGGTGACCGGTCCATCGCCGCCACGCCCGACGCGCCCCCGCAGCCCCACTGGCCGGCGGTCGGCGCCGACGACGTGCTGCCCCTGCCGCGCACCCGCATCCGCTGGGCCAGTGAGCGGCTCGGCGGGCGGCGCACCGTGCGCGTCCACCCCGCGGGCGGCGGCGGTCCGGTGGTCCTGCTGCTCGACGGGGACGACTGGCTGCACCTGCACCCCGCCATGACCGCCTTCGACAGCGCCGTCGCCGCCGGTGACGTGCCCCCGGTGACGCTGGTGTTCCTGCCGGCCAAGGACCGGCAGGCCGAGTTCGGCTGCCGGCCCGAGCTGTGGGAGGCGGTGCGGGACGAACTGCTGCCCCTGGTCGCGGAGAGCGGGGTGCCCGCGGACCTGGACCGCCTGGTGGTGGCCGGACAGAGCCTCGGCGGGCTGAGCGCGGTGTACGCGGCGCTGGAGTTCCCGGACCTGGTGTCCCGGGTGGCCTGCCAGTCGGGGTCGTTCTGGTGGACGCCGCAGGCCTCGTCCCTGCCCGACCCGCTCGGCGGTGCGGTGGGCGGCACCATCGCCGCACGGCTGCGGGAGCGCCCCGCCCCGGCCGGGCTGCGGATCGCGTTCGACCTCGGCGAGCACGAGACGCGGATGCGCCCCCACTGCGAACTGGTCGAGACCCTGGCCGAGAAGGCCGGGGCCACCGTACGCACGTCCAGGTCGGCGGCGGACCACGACCGGGCCGGCTGGCGCCAGGCCCTCCTCCGGGACGTCGCCTGGGCGCTCGGCTGACGGACGGGGTGAAGCAGGACGGGGCCCGGGGGCCCGGCGCATCGCCGGGCCCCCGGGCCCCTCTGCCGTCACCGGCCCGCCGGCCGGCGGGCCGCCCTCCGGAGGGTCAGCGGGTCACCGCGAGGCAGTACGCCTCGTCGGTGGCCAGCAGTTCGCGGTGGGTGCCCTCCGCCGCCACGACGCCCTCGTCCAGGACGAGGACCCGGTCGGCGGCGTCCAGCAGGGCCGGGCTGCTGGTGATCACGACGGTGGTGCGGCCGCGGCGCAGCTCCGCGATGTTGCGCGCGACGAGCTGCTCGGTGACCGCGTCGACGGCCGTCGTCGGATCGTGCAGGACGAGCACCTCGGTGTCGGCGGCGAGCGCCCGCGCCAGGGAGAGGCGCTGGCGCTGGCCGCCGGACAGGTTCGCACCGCGGTCGCGCACCTCGTAGTCGAGTCCCTCCCGGTGCAGGGCGACGACGTCGGTGAGCATGGACGCCTCCACCGCCTCGGGCACCATCCGGCTGCTCCCCGACGGGTCGATGTTCGAGCGCAGCGTGCCCGCGAAGATCTCCCCGTCGTAGGGGTTCACCAGCACGTGCTCGCGGACCGCTTCGACCGACAGCTCCGCGAGCTCCTGCCCGCCGAGCCGGACCGCCCCCTCGTAGCCGTCCGAGGGGACGTTCACCGCCAGGATCGACGCCAGGTCGGCCGCCGAACGCGGCTGGTAGGCCGCGATCGCCGTGAACTCACCGGCCGGCACCTGGAACTTGACCCCCTGCAGGGATCCGTACCGGACGCAGTCGACCTCGAGGTCCGTGCCCGGCTCCGGACGGGCCGTGCCCGGGGCCGCCACCGGCGGGGCGGACAGTACCAGGGCCATCCGCTCCGCCGAGGCCCGCGCCATCATCACGTACTTCGGCATGTCCGAGAACAGCCGGAGCGGCTCCATGATGAACTGCGCCAGGCCGACCGCCATGACCAGCTCGCCGATGCCGATCTGCCCGTCGAAGGCCAGCCAGCCGGCGGTCAGGGTCACCGAGGCGGCGAGCACCGCGTTCAGGGCCAGGGCGGTGCCCGCGTAGGCACCGTTGACCTTGGCCACCGTGACCGCCTGCTGCCGCGCCTCCGTGCTGACCTTCCGGTACGAGAGGAAGGCCGCGTGGTTGCCGCCGAAGCCGTGCAGCGGGCGCAGGCCGGTGATCAGGTCGGCGACCTTCGCACCCGCCCGCGCCACCCGGGCCTGCTGCTCCTTGGTGCTGGAGCCGATCTTCTTGGACAGCACGCTGAGGACGGAGAGGATCGCCACGGTGCCGGCGATGACGAGCAGGCCCAGCCGCAGGTCCGCCAGCCCCAGCGCCACCGCCGCGATCAGCACCGCGACCATGGAGCTGATCAGCATCGGCACCACTTCGACGATGTCGGCGGTCGAATCGGCGTCCTCGGTGGCGATGGTGAGCACCTCGCCGGACTTGAGGTCGACGTCCCGGGCCACCGGCTGGAGGCCGCAGGCCGCGACCTTCACCCTCCAGCGGTGGGCCTCGGTCGTGTTGGCCTTCTGCAGGATGCGCATCCCGAACCGCCACGACAGCGACACCGTCGTGATGATCACGGCGAGGGAGCCGATCGCCAGGGCCAGGGACCCCGCGCTGCGCTCCCGCAGCGTGTGCTCGACGATCAGGCCGAGCGCGATCGGGAAGGCGGTCTCGCCCGCCTGGTACAGGCCCATGAGGACGGTGCCCCAGGCCATGGCACCGCGGTTGCGGCGTATGGCGGTCCGCAGGATGTCGGATCCCGGGCGGCGGGATCCCTGGGCGTCAGGAGTTGTCATCGATGTGGCTGGCAATCGCTTCCGGGGTCAACAGGGTGAACAGATCGCGGATGGTGATCACGGGGCCGAATTCACGGCGCAGCAGTCCCACCAGACGTACGGCCAGCATGGAGTGTCCCCCGAGGGAAACGAAGTCACTCACGGCGCTCACCTCGTCGTCGTCCAGGTCCAGGGCCTCGGCGAAGTACTCGCACACCAAGGTCTCGGTCTCGGTCTCCGGGCGGCGCTCACCCGAAGTGGTGAGCGCACCGAGCGGCTTGGGCTCCGGCAGCGCCTTGGTGTCGGCCTTCCCGTTCACCGTGAGCGGGATGCCGTCGACCTGCGCGTAGTGCGTCGGGCGCAGGAAGTCCGGGAGGCCGGCGCCCACCTGGGCGGCGACGTCCGCGAGGTCGGCTCCGTCCAGGACCAGGTACGCGGCCAGCCGGTAGGCGCCGTCGACCTGCGGGTCGGGCTGCGCGACCGCGGCGGTGAACCGCACGGCAGGGTGGGCGGCGAACGCCGCCTCCACCTCGCCCAGTTCGACCCGGTGTCCGCGGATCTTGACCTGCTGGTCGGTGCGTCCGAGGTACATCAGGTTGCCGTCGGGCCGCCGGACCACCAGGTCGCCGGTGCGGTACATCCGCTCGCCGGGCTCGCCGAACGGGGAGGCGACGAAGCGGTGCGCGGTCTGGGCCGGCTGGCCCAGGTAGCCGCGGGCGATGCCGACGCCGGAGACGTAGAGCTCACCGGCGACGCCGTCCGGCAGCGGCCGCAGCCACGGGTCCAGGACGAACACGTCCGTGTTGTCGATCGGCACGCCCACCACCGGGTCCTGGCAGTCGAAGGTGCCGACGCCCAGGGTGTTGATGGTGTACTCGGTCGGGCCGTACAGGTTGTAGCCGACGGTCCCCTCGGTGTCGGTGAGCCGCTGCCACAGGGTCGGGGTGACCGCCTCGCCGCCCAGCAGCACCAGCGCGGGGCGCCGGGCCGGGTCGTCGAGCAGCCCCTCGGCCACCAGCTGCTGGGCGTAGGTCGGCGTCACGTTGACGACGTCGATCCCCTGCTCGGCGCAGTACTCCGTCAGGGCGGGCGCGTCGCGGCGCAGCTCCTCGTCGCAGATGTGCACCTCGTGGCCGTCGGCGAGCCAGAGCAGCTCCTCCCACGACATGTCGAACGCGAAGGACACGGTGTGCGCGATCCTGAACACACGGTTGCCGTGCTCCGCCAGCACCGGCTCGAAGATCCGCCGCTGGTGGTTGATCAGCATGTTGGTGAGGCCGGCGTACTCGGTGACGACGCCCTTGGGCTTCCCCGTCGAACCGGAGGTGTAGATCGTGTACGCGGGGTGGCGCAGGCGGTCCGGGTCGCCCGGTGCGAACGTCACGAACGGCTCGGCCTGCGGAAGCGGACGGTCCAGCTCGATCAGGTCGCCGGTCAGCCTCGGCGAGACGGCGCTGACGGTGAGGATCACCTCCGGGCGGGCGTCGTCCACGATCGTGGCGATCCGCTCGTCCGGGTGGTCCAGCTCCAGGGGCACGTACGCGGCTCCGGTGCGCAGCACCGCGAACAGCGCCACGATCCAGTCGAGGGAGCGCGGGATCGCGAGACCCACGGTCCGCTCGGGGCCGATGCCGCGCGCGGCGAGCACGCCCGCCAGTTCACGGCTGCGGTCGCGCAGTTCGGCGAAGGTCATGCTCCGGCCGTGCGAGACCAGTGCGGTCCGCTCCGGGGCGCGGTCGGCCGCCAGGTCGAACCGGTCGACCACGGTGTCCGTGCCGATCTCGGTGCGGACGCCCGGCTCGGGGACCGTGCCGAGGCCCGGCAGCGCGCCGACGGGTCCGGTGGCACCCGCGAGGTCGCCCAGCACCCGCACGTAGCCGTCGAGCAGGCGGCGGGCGTCGTCGCCGGAGCCGTGGCGGTGCTCCAGCTTCACGGTGAGCCGGTCGCCGGGGGTGACGACCCAGGTGAAGGGGTAGTGGGTGGAGTCGTCGGACTTCACCTCGGTGATCCCGTGGCGGGCGTTCATCTCGGCGAAGGCGTCCATGTCCAGGAAGTTCTGGAGCACGAACAGGTTGTCGAACAGGGCGTCGTGGCCGCTGGCCCGCTGGATCTCGCCGAGCCCCAGGTGCTCGTGCTCCATGGCCTCGACCCGGTCCGTCTGCACGGCCGTCAGGTACTCCCGGACCGTGTCCTGCGGACGGGCCTTCGTCCACATCGGCACGGTGTTGAGCAGCACGCCGACGACCTCGGACAGGCCCTCGCCCTCACGGCCGGAGACGGTCACGCCGAACACGGCGTCGCTGCGGCCGGTGTGGGCGCCGAGGAGGAGGCCGAACGCGCCGGTGAGGACGGAGTTCAGCGTGACGCCGTGCTCCTTCGCCGCGTTGCGCAGCGCGTCGGACTGCTCGACGGAGAGGGTGTGGAGCAGGGCGGGCGGCAGGTCGGCCGAGAGGACCGGTGCCGGTCCGGCCAGCAGGGTCGGGCCCGGGAGCCCGTCCAGGTGCCGCGCCCAGAAGCCCTCGGACTCCGCCTGGTCCTTCGCGGCGATGGCGCGGGCGTAGTCCTCGAAGCGGGGCTCCGCCGGGACGACGGCGGCCTGCTGCTCGCCGGCGAGCACGGACCGGTAGGCCTCGAACAGGTCCCGGAGCACGATCGCGCGGGACCAGCCGTCCCACAGCAGGAGGTGGTAGCTGAGGAGGAGGCCGTCCCGGCCGCCGGGCAGGCGGACGACGGTCAGCCGGACCAGCGGCGGCTCGGCCGGGTCGAAGCCGGTGTTGCGGTCCCGTACGCGCAGGGCCTCGACCTCGGCCTCGTCGGCCAGCTCGACGGTGTGGACGTCGACCGTGCGACCGCTCTTGAGGACCTGCACGGGGTGGCCGTCGTCGTCGGTGGTGAAGCCGGCGCCGACGACGGGGTGGCGGGCGATCACGCGGGCCATGGCCTCGGCCAGGGCGTCGGTGTCCAGGCGCCGGTCGAAGGCGAACCAGCTCTGCGCGACGTAGTGCCCCGCGGTGCCGGCCATCTGGGCCTGGAAGTACAGGCCCCGCTGGAGCGGGGTGACCGGTGCGGTGCGCTCCGCCGTGACGGAGGCGTCCGCGATGGCCTCCAGGGCGTTCAGCCAGTGCCCGGTGAGCTCGTCGGGGACCTCCTCCGCGAGGGTGAAGGCCGCGTGCAGGCTGCCGGTGGACGCGTCGGTCCAGGCGTTGACCTCCACGGCGTACGGGCTGCCCTGGTCGCCGCCGGTGATGTGCAGCGCCTCGGACTCGCTCCCCCGGCCCAGGTAGTTGAAGAGCACCTGCGGGCGGGCGGTGAGCAGCGGGGCGGTCTGCGGGTTGAGGTAGCGCAGCCGGCCGTAGGCCAGGTGTCCGGCCTCGTCGGGCTGCCGCTCGGCGAGCTCGCGGGCCGCCGCGACCGGGTCGGTGTGCGGGGTGAGCCGGACGGGCGCGATGGCGGTGAACCAGCCGACGGTACGGGTGTAGTCGTGGTGGTCCGGTGCCCCGGCCCGGCCGTGGCGCTCCAGCTCGATCGCGAGGTCCGCGGGCGAGGGCTGGACCCGGGTCAGCGCGGCGCGCAGGGCTCCGCACAGCAGTTCCGTGAGTGCGACGCCGAGGGCGGCGGGCGCGGTACGGGTCACCAGGTCGCTGACGGCGGGGTCGAGGACCACGGTGGTTTCCCGCAGCCGGCCCGGTGCGGCCACCAGCGGGGGCGCCTGGAGGGTCTCGATCCAGTGGCCGAGGCCGGCGGTGCCGGCGGCGGCGGCCAGGGTGAGCGCCTCGGCGTACTCGGCGTACGAGGTGGTCGGCGGCGCGAGGGTCTCCCCGCGCAGCGCGGCCGCCATGTCGTCCAGCAGGATCAGCCAGGACACCGCGTCCACGGCGAGGTGGTGCACGGTGACGACCACGGTGCGGGTGTCCGCGAGCCAGGTGAAGCCGATGACCTCCCCGGCTTCGGGGTCGAGCCGTCCGGCCGCCTCGTTGGCGGCGGCTTCGGCGTCGGCCGTGTCCGCGCGGACGACGGACGCCGCCCGGGCGGGCTCGGTGCGCAGGCTCCACACCCCGTGCCCGGTGTCCAGCCGCAGCCGCAGGACCGGGTGGGCGGCCAGCAGGGCGGCGGCGGCGCGCTCCACGTCGGCGATGCCGGTGCCCTCAGGCACCTCGAAGGCCCTGGCCTGGGCGAACCGGGCGAGGGAGCCGCCCAGTTCCCGCTGGCGCAGGATGATCGGCGTCGGGGCCACCGGGCCGTCCTCGCGGCGCGCCGGGACCGGGGCGGTCTGCGGGGTCCGGGGTGCCTGCGCGCCGAGGAGCTCGGCGAGGGCCCGGGGGGTCTTGCGCAGGAACACGTCGCGCGGGCTCACGGACAGGCCGAGGGCGCGGGCCCGGTTGACCACGGTGATGGCGACGATGCTGTCGCCGCCGGCCGCGAAGAAGTCCGTGTCGGCGTCGGCCGCCGGCTGGGAGAGCGTGTCGGCGAAGATGCCGACGAGGGAGTCGAGCACGGAGTCGGTGACGACCGCGGGCGCCTCTTCCCGGGCGGCCCGCGCGATCAGCGCCTTGCGGTCCAGCTTGCCGTTGACGGTCAGCGGCAGGGCGTCCACCGTCAGGACCCGTCCGGGCACCATGTGCACGGGCAGCTTCGCGGCGAGCAGGACGGACAGGTCGCCCGGCACCCGGCCGACGACGTGCGCGACCAGGTGGTCGCCGGTGTCGGCGACGGTGACGGCCACGTCGACCACTCCGTCGAGGTCGCGGACGGCGGACTCGACCTCGCCGAGCTCGATGCGGAAGCCCTTGAGCTGCACCTGGTCGTCGGCGCGGCCGGTGAACTCCAGCTCGCCGTCGAGGGTGCGGACCGCGAGGTCGCCCGTGTGGTACATGCGGGAGCCGTCGCCGGCGAAGGGGTCGGCCACGAACCGGCCCGCGGTGAGGCCCGGGCGGCCCAGGTAGCCGAGGGACACCTGGTCGCCGGCCACGTAGATGGCGCCCACCCGGCCCGGCGGGACCGGGCGCAGGTCGTCGTCGAGGAGGTAGGTCACCAGGCCGGGGATGGGTCCGCCGATCGGGCTGACGTCCTCGCCGGCGCCGAAGTCCTCGGCGGTCAGCACCCGGTGGGTGACGTGGACCGTGGTCTCGGTGATGCCGTACATGTTGACGAGCTCGGGCGTCGCGGCGCCGTACCGCTCCACCCAGCCGCGCATCCGGCCGAGGTCGAGGGCCTCGCCGCCGAAGATGACGCGGCGCAGGGCCGTGAGCGGCGCACCGGCGAGCCGGTCGGCCTCGATGAACTGGTAGAAGGCCGAGGGCGTCTGGTTCAGCACCGTGACCCCCCGCTCGCGGACCAGCCGGTGGAAGTCGACCGGGGACCGGGTGAGTCCGTAGTCGGGGACGAGCAGCTCGCCGCCGTGCACCAGGGCGCCCCACAGCTCCCAGACCGCGAAGTCGAAGGAGTAGGAGTGGAACTGGACCCAGACGTCGGCCGGGCCGAAGTCCATGTCGGGCTGGGTGTTGGCGAGGAGCGCCACCACGCTGGAGTGCGGGACGACGACGCCCTTGGGGCGGCCGGTGGAGCCGGACGTGTAGATCACGTAGGCCGGGTCGTGCCAGGTGACCTCGTCCGCCGGGGCCTGCGCGGCCTCCTCTGGGAGTTCGTCGCCCTGGACGAGGACGCGGGCGGCGACGCCGGCCCGCTCCAGCAGGGCCGTGAAGCGCTCCCGCTGGTCGGGGGAGACGAGGACGGCCTGCGGCGCGGCGTCCGCGAGGATGTACTCCAGGCGCTCGTCCGGGTAGGCCATGTCCAGCGGTACGTACGCGCCGCCCGCGGAGACGATCGCCACCAGGGCGACGACCTGCTCCAGGGAGCGGGGGACGGCCACGGCCACGCGCTGGCCCGGCCGGACGCCGGAGGCGCGGAGCGCGGCGGCCAGCTCGCCCTTGGCCGCGGCCAGTTCGCCGTAGGTCAGCGAACGGGTGGTGCCGTCGAGGGCGCACTGGGTGACGGCGGTGGCGGCGGGGTACCGGTCGGCGGCGGCGTCGAACAGGCCGCCGAGCGTGGTCGGGGCGATCCGCGCCGGGCTCCGGGTGCCCTGCGGCACGAGGTCGGCGACCGGGGCCTCCGGGCGGGTGAGGAGGCCGCCGAGGACGGCCGTGAACCTGCCCAGGATGTCGCGGGCGCTGCCCTCGCGGAGCAGGTCGCCGTCGTAGATCAGGTTGAAGCGCGGACGCCCGTCGAGGGACCGCTCCACGACCAGGGTCAGCGGGTAGTGCGGTGCTCCCTCGTTGACGAGCTCGCTGACGGACAGCGTGTCGCCGGGGCGGCGCAGGGCGGCCACGTCGGTCGCCACGTCGAAGACCACGAGGGTGTCGAAGAGGGAGCCGACGCCGGCCTGGCGGCCGATGCGGGCCAGGGAGACGTGCTGGTGGGGCAGGACGGCGCCCTGGTGTTCGCGCACCGAGGAGAGCAGCTCGCCGGCGGTGGTGCCGGCGGCCCACCGTGCGCGCAGCGGGACGGTGTTGATGAACAGGCCGACCATGTCCCCGATGCCGGGCACGTCCGCGTCGCGGCCGGAGACGGTGGAGCCGAAGACCACGTCGTCGGCGTGCAGGATGCCACCGAGGGTCAGGGCCCAGGCGCTGTGGACGGCGACGCTGAGGGTGACGCCGGCCGAGCGGACGGCGGCGTCCACGTCGTAGTCCGGCTCCACGGCGGTGTCGGCGAAGTTCTGCGAGGGAGTGTGCTCCACGGCGACCAGCGAGGCCCCCGGCAGGCCGTCGAGTTCGGCGCCCCAGACCCGGTCGCTCTCGTCCGCGTCGCGGGCGGCGAGCCAGCCGACGTAGTCCTCGAAGCCGCCCAGCGGGTAGACGGTGCCCGGCGCGTGGTACTCGGCGAGCAGCGAGCGCAGCATCGGCGGCACCGACCAGCCGTCGGCGATGATGTGGTGCACGGTCTGCACGAGGACGTTGCGGCCGGCTTCCGCGTCGCGCACCAGCGTGAACCGCATCAGCGGGCCGGTGGCCAGGTCGAATCCGGCGCGGCGGTCGTCCTCGGCGTACTCCCGCAGCTCCTCGTCGGAGATCCCGGGCCGGTCCAGCACGGTGAACGGGGCCTCGGCGCCGTTGTCGAGCACGGAGACGACGCGGCCGTCGGCGAGGGCGGTGAACCGGGCGGCCAGGTTCGGGTAGAGGGTGAGCAGGCGGGTGGCGGCGGCCGCGAGGCGGGCGGGGTCGAGCTCGCCCTCCAGTGTCAGCAGCTGCTGTTCGACGTAGCTGCCCGCGGAGTCGTCGTCGAAGACCGAGTGGAAGTAGAGGCCTTCCTGGAGCGGGGTCAGCGGCAGGACGGCGCGCAGCGCGGGGCCGTCCAGGGCGTCGACGTCGGCCTGGGTGAGGCGGACGAGGGGGAAGTCGCTCGGCGAGTGGCCGCCGCCGTCGAGGGCGGCCAGGCCGGTCAGCGCCGCCTGGAAGTAGCCGCCGATCGTGTCGATGTCGGCGTCGGTGAACAGCCCCGCGGGCCAGGAGATGGTGGTGACCAGCTCGAACTCGCCGGTGGCGGAGGGTTCGGCGATGGCGTTGAACTCCAGGGGGCGCTGCAGGCGCATCCGGGGGTCGCGCTTCTCGCCCAGCTGCCCGGTGGTGCCGGTCAGCTGCCAGTCGCCGGAGGCGCCCGCGTCGAAGCGGCCCAGGTAGTTGAAGAGGACCTGGGGGGCGGGGGCGGGGAAGTCGGCGCCGGCGAGGTAGCGCAGGGCTCCGTAGGACAGGCCGTTGCCGGGCACGCGGGCCAGGTCCTCCTTGACCGCCTTGAGGGCGGTGGAGAGGAACTCGGGCGCGGTGAGGTCCTGTGCCGTGCCGGGGTCGACGGTCACGGGGAAGAGGGTGGTGAACCAGCCGACGGTGCGCGACAGTTCCGGCTCGACGCCGGAGACGGCGGCGACGTGGCGGCCTTCGCGGCCGTGGCCTTCGAGCTCGATGTGCGCGAAGGTCTGCTCCTGGCCCCGGTCGCGGCGCCAGCGGGCGAGGGCGACGGCGAGCGCGGTGAGCAGCACGTCGTTGACGCCGGCGTGGAACTTCGCGGGGACCTCGCCGAGCAGGGCGGCGGTGACGTCGGCGGCGGTGGTGACGGTGACGTGCCGTTCCCGCTCGACGGTGTCGGCCTCCGCCAGGGGACGCCGCCCCAGCGGGGCGTCGGCGCCCGGGAGGGGACGCGCGTAGTAGGCGCGGTCCGCGTCGAAGGACGCGTTCTCCAGGTGCTGGGTCCAGCGGCGGAAGGAGGTGCCGACCGCGGGGAGCTCGATCGGGGCTCCGGCGGAGTGCCGGCGCCAGGCGGTGGCCAGGTCCTCCATCAGGACGCGCCAGGACACGCCGTCGATCACCACGTGGTGGACGACGACGACCAGCTGGCGCGCCTCACGGCGCCAGACGGCGCGCAGCATCACGCCGTTGTCGGGGTCGAGCCCATCGGTGGCGAGGGCCACGCAGGCGTCGAGCGGCAGGTCGCTCTCCTGCCAGTCGGCGGGGGTGCCGTCGGCCTCCGGGATGTCGAAGCTCCAGCGGTCGCCGCGCACGAGCCGGGCGCGCAGCATGTCGTGCCGCTCGACGACGGAGGTCAGGACGGCGGTGAGGCCGTCGGCGGTGAGGTCCGACGGCGTGTTGAGCACGACCGACTGGACGAAGCCGTCGACGGCGTCCGTGGCCTCGCCCAGCCACTGGACGATGGGCGATCCGGTGACCGCGCCGGTGGCGACGTCCTCGTGGTCCACGCCGGCCGCGTCCTCACGGCTCGCGACCGCCGCCAGGGCGCCGAAGACGCTGTTGGCGAAGATCTGCCCGGCGGTGACGTAGAGGCCTGCTTCGCGCAGGGCGCTCAGCAGCGAGATGGCGAGGATGCTGTCGCCGCCGAGCTGGAAGAAGTCCTGGTCGACGCCGACCTCTTCGAGCCGCAGCACGGACGCGGCGGCGGCGCACACCGCGCGCTCGTCGTCGGTGGTGGGCCGGACGAAGGAGCCGGTGGCGATCTCGGGCTCGGGGAGCGCGCGCCGGTCGAGCTTGCCGTTCGCGGTGAGCGGGAACTCCTCCATGACGACCAGGTGGGCGGGCACCATGTACTCGACCATGTGCTCCGTGGCCCAGGCCTTGACCTCGTCGGCCGTCAGGCCGGCGGCCTCGGCGGCCGGGATCACGTAGCCGACGAGGTAGGTGCCGCCCGCGCTGTTCTTCTTCGCGACGACGCAGGTGTGCCGCACGCCGGGGTGTTCCGCGAGGCCGGCCTCGACGTCCTCCAGTTCGAGGCGCATGCCGCGGACCTTGACCTGGTTGTCGACGCGGCCGAGGAAGTCCAGGGAGCCGTCCGGCGCGAACCGGGCGAGGTCGCCGGTCCGGTAGAGCCGGGAGCCGTCGGCCGCGAAGGGGTTGGCCACGAACCGGGAGGCGGTCAGGCCGGGGGCGTTGACGTAGCCGCGGCCCAGGAGGAAGCCGCCGACGTAGAGCTCGCCGCCGACCCCGACCGGGACCGGGCGCAGCTCGTCGTCCAGGACGTACAGCTGGGTGTTGGGGTTGGCCTTGCCGATGGAGGTCGACAGGCGCTCGGCCTCGCCCCGGTAGATGACGTGGGAGACGCCGATGGTGGTCTCGGCGGGGCCGTAGCCGTGGTACATCGGGATGTTGTCGAGCTTGGTGCGGAACCGCTCGTACAGCTCGGGGGTGAGCACCTCGCCGCCGCACCAGACGTGCCGGAGGCTGCCGAGCCGCCCGGAGTCCCCGGCCATCTCCAGCAGGACGTCCAGCATGGAGGAGACGAGGTAGGTGAAGGTGACGCGCTGCTCGGCGATGACGCTCAGCAGGTGGTGCGGGTCGCGTTCGCCGCCGGGGCGCAGGACGACGAGTCTGCCGCCGCACACCAGCGGCAGGAAGACCTCGTTGATGGATATGTCGAAGGACAGCGGCGCCTTGAACAGCGACGCGTCGTCGTGGCCGAAGCCGAGGATCTCGTTGACCTGCCACAGCAGGCGCTCGCTGATGGCCTCGTGGCGGATCATGGCGCCCTTGGGGCGGCCGGTGGATCCGGAGGTGAAGATGACGTATGCCAGGGCGTTGCCCCGGACGTCGACCTCGGGGGCCTCGACGGGCGCGGTGCCGTGGGCCCAGTCGGCGAGGTCGACGGCGATGGCGGCCGGTTCGGCGGGGTCGTGTGCGCCGGAGTCGTTGAGCTGGACCGCGACCCGCGCGTCGTCGATGACGACGGCGCGGCGGGCCGCGGGCCACTGCGGGTCGAGCGGTACGAAGGCGCAGCCGGCCTGGAGCACGCCCAGCAGGCCGATGACCATGTCCGCGGAGCGGCCGAGGGAGATGCCGACGACCTGCTCGGCGGTGAGGCCGCGACCGATCAGGTGGTGGGCGAGCTGGGCCGAACGCTCGGCCGCTTCGCGGTAGGTGAGGGAACGGTGTTCGTCCACGATGGCGACCGCGTCGGGCCTCAGCCGTGCCTGTTCGAGGAACATCTCCACGATGGTCGGCCGGACCCGGTCGGCCCCGTTGTCGTTCCACCGGGCGAGCGTTTCGAGCCGCTGCGCGGTGCTGGAGGGGCTGATGGTTCCGATGGGCCGGTCCGGGAAGTCCGCCAGGTCGTCCAGCGCGAGCTGCGCCTCGGACGTGGCGACGCCGTCGGGAACGGTGATCCACAGACCGTTCGCGCCGGCCTCCCGCACCTCCCAGCCGCCGGGTGCGCCGCCGCCGTTGCCGGCCCACGCGAGCAGGTCCGCGAACAGCGTGCCCGGGGTGAGGTCCAGGCCGTCGGGGCCCAGGCCGGTCGCCCAGTACGACAGTCCGATGGCACACGCCTCGGCGATGGTCCGGTCGGAGTGGTCACCGGTGCGCCGGCGCACGTCGGCCAGGCGCGTAGGAGAGATCAGCACGAGACGAGCGCTCGGTTCCATCATTGAAGACTCAACACCCTTCCAAGGTACAAAGGTCAGCCTAACCTAAGTTAGGTTCGCCTAACTACCATCTCGCCAGGCACGCCAGAGCCGCGCGTAGCGGCCGCCGAGGGCGACCAACTCCTCGTGCGTTCCCTGCTCCACGACGCGCCCCGCGTCCAGCACGGCGATCCGGTCCGCGGCGACCGCCTGGGTCAGCCGGTGGGCCACGAACAACGTGGTCCGCCCGGCGCAGGCGGCCAGCACAGCCCTCTCCAGCTCCGCGGCGCCCTCACTGCCCGCTTCCGCGGTCGACTCGTCGAGCACGACCACGGGGGCCCTGCCCAGCACCAGCCGGGCGAGGGCGATGGAGGCGACCTTGGCGCCGTCCAGGCGCTCACCGCCTTCACCGACCGCGGTGTACAGCCCGCCGGGCAGCGCCTCCACCCACTCGTGGGCGCCCACGACGCGCAGCGCGTCCATGAGTTCGGCGTCCGTCGCCTGCGGCGCGGCCAGCCTCAGGTCCTCGGCGAGCGGCCCGGAGAACACGTGCGTCTCCTGGGTCAGGATGCTCACCAGGGCCCTCGCCCCGGCCTCGTCCAGGTCCGCGAGGTCGGTGGTCCCGACGCGCACCGAACCGGACTGCGGCGTGCCGACACCGGCCATCAGCGCGGCCAGGGTGGTCTTGCCCGCGCCCGTCGCACCCACGAGCGCCAGCGAACCGCCCGCGGGGATCGTCAGGCTGACGTCCCGCAGGACGGGGTCCTCCGCGCCGGGGTAGGTGAACGTCAGGTTCTCCACCGTGACCGCCCGGGGGGCGTCGTCCGCGCGTACGGCGGTGGAGTCGCCCACCAGGCGCTCCTGCGCGGACTCCGACAGCACCCCGACGAGCCGGGTCAGGCTCGCGCCGGACTTCTGCGCCTCGTCGAAGGTGAACATGATGGCGCCCAGCGGGGTGAACAGGCGGTGGAAGACCAGCGGGGCCGCGGACACCGCGCCCAGGGTCGCGGAACCCGTCTCCAGCAGGACGTAGCCCACCACGAGGATCAGGACCAGGCCGATGAACTCCGCCCGGTTCTCGCGGCCGACGAACCGGCCGAAGAAGCGGAAGACCTCGATGCCGATGTCCCGCACCCGCTGGGAGTCGGCGGTGACCTTGTCGCGGACCGACTCCTCCAGGCGGTACGCCCGCACCGTGTCGATGCCGTTCAGGCCGCTGATCAGCGCCTGGGCGCGTTCGGCCTGGGCGACGGCGCGCTTGCGGTAGAGCGGGGCGGACCGGGGGAGGTACCAGCGCAGGGCCAGCGCGTAGGCGGGCAGCGCGCAGGCGCCGGCCAGGCCGAGCCGCCAGTCGAGGCCGAACATGCCGATCGTGGCGATGGCCACCAGCACCCCGGCGGAGAACACGGTGGGGATGGCGGACCGGATGCCCTTGGACAGGACGGCCACGTCGTCGCCGACCCGGGAGAGGACGTCACCCCGGCCCACCTGTTCGATCCGGGCGCTGGGCATGCCCAGGACGGCCCGGACGGCGCCTTCGCGCAGCTCCGCGAGCAGGTCCGCGCCCAGCCGTCCGATCAGGTACGTGGACACCGCGGTGGCCGCCGCGCCGAGGAGCGCGGCGGCCACCATCACGGCACCGATCGGGACCAGGTCCGAGAGCGGTCCGCCCCCGGCCACCCCGTCGACCACACGCTCGAAGAGGAGGAGCGGGAGCATCTGCAGCGCCGCCCCGGCCACCGTGCTGAGGACGGTGGCCGCGGTCAGCCAGGGCATCTCGCGGCAGCGCGCCGCGACCCACCCCGCTGCCTCGCGTCCGGTCGTCGTGTGCAGGGTTGCCGGGGCGACGCGCTGTTCCGTTTCGGTGCTCACACCTAGCCGACCGACTTGACGAGCTCGTCGATGGCGTACGGCATGGACAGCAGGGTGGCCTGGGAGATGGCCGCGCCGGCCGCCGGGCCCTCGCTGTCGAGGAGGTACGAGACCTTGTTGTTCTTGGTGACCTTCAGGTTGGCGAAGAGGTCGAACTTCTTCAGCGCGTCCGTGTCGGCCTTGTCGTTGATGACGAAGACGCGGTCCACGTCGACCAGGTCCATGCGCTCCGGGGAGAGCTGGGTGTAGAACTTGTCACCGGCGATCTTGTCGATCTCGGTCTGGCCCTTGAAGCCCATGCCCGTCAGGAGCTGGCCGCGCACGTCGGTCGTGGTGAACGGGGCGACCGAGTCCTTGTACCAGGACAGGGCGACGGCCGTCTGGTTGGCGAACTCGGGGTGCGCCTTCTTGACCGCGGCGAGCTTGTCGTCGATGCCCTGGACCATCTTCTGGCCCTCTTCGGCCTTGCCCAGCGCCTTGGCGATGTGCAGGGCGTTGTCCTGCCACTTGGCGCTGAAGGGCTCCTTCTCGGCCTTGGTGCGGCCGACGGTCGGGGCGATCTTCGACAGCTTGTCGTAGGCGGCCTGGTCGATCTCGGAGTAGACCGCGATGATCAGGTCGGGGCGCAGGGCCGCGATCTTCTCGAAGTTGGGGCCGGCGTCACCGTTGTTCATGATGACCTCGGGCTTGGCGTCCCCCCACTTGTCCTTCACCCAGGGCCACTGGGTGTTGATGTCGGGGCTCGTACCCGCCGGGTTGGGGTACTGGTCGACCATGCCGACCGGCTTGATGCCGAAGGCCAGGATGGACTGGTCGTCGGTGTAGCCCACGGAGACGACCCGCTTCGGGGCGGCCTTGACCGTGGTGGAGCCGAACGCGTGCTCAACGGTGACGGGGAACGCACCGGCGGCGGCCGGGGAGTTGGCGCTGTCGTCCTTCTTGTCCTTCGTGGACTCGGAACCGCACCCGGTCAGGAGGCCTACGCCGAGGGCCGCTGCGGACACGGTCGCCGCCAGCCGCCGCCAGGACTTGTTGCGTGTCGTTCGATCGAGGAGCATCCGGGTTCCCTTGCTTTCGTGCTAACTGACGCGGCCCCATGTAAGGGCAGGCAAACCTTAGCGCCAGGTGATGAGGTAAGCCTAGCCTAAGTTGCAGGCCTTCAGTCCTGAGTGCCCGCACTCTGGACGTGCGTGCGGCCGATCGGCACGATGAGCGGCCTGTCCCCCACCGGGTCGTCGATCACCTTGGCACGCAACCCGAAGGCCTCGCCCAGGAGTTCGGGGGTCACGACGTCGCGCGGGTGGCCCTGGGCCAGTACCGAACCCGACTTCATAACGATCAGGTTGTCGCTGTACCGGGCGGCCAGATTGAGGTCGTGCAGCACCATGACCACGGTGCATCCCGACTCGTGCAGGTCGTCGACCAGGTCCAGGACGTCGATGGCGTGCGCCAGGTCCAGGTACGTGGTCGGCTCGTCGAGCAGCAGCAGATCGGTGCCCTGGGCGAGGGTCATCGAGATCCACACGCGTTGACGCTGGCCCCCGGAGAGGGTGTCGACGGGACGGTCGGCCAGATCGGCCACGCCCGTCATCTCCAGGGCCCGCTCCACGACGGAGGCGTCGTCCGAGGACCACTGCTTCAGCCAGCTCTGGTGCGGGTGCCGGCCCCGGGCCACCAGGTCGGACACCGTGAGGCCCTCCGGGGCGACCGGCGACTGCGGCAACAGGCCCAGCTTCTTCGCCACGTCGCGGGTCTTGAGCTTGGCGATGTCGTCGCCGTCCAGCACGACGGACCCCTTCGTCGGCTTGAGCAGCCGCGAAAGGGTCCGCAGGAGGGTGGACTTGCCACAGCCGTTGGGGCCGATGATCGTGGTGACGACCCCCTGGGGGATCGTCACGTCCAGCGCGTCTATGACGGTCCGGTCCGCGTAGCCGACGGTGACGCCCTTGGCCGCCAGCCGCGGGACGTCACCGGTCCTTCCCGCTTCGATGCCGGTACCGATCTCGGTGGTGTACTGAGCGGCCAAGGCTCCCCCTTGAATTTAGGCTTGCCTAACCTTTCTACCACCTAGCGGCGGTTCGCCCGCACCAGGAGGTAGACGAGGAAGGGGCCGCCGACCGCGGCGGTGACCACGCCGACCGGCAGGGAGGCCGGCAGCACCACGCGCACGAGCAGGTCGGCCCCGATCAACAGCAGCGCGCCCACCGCGGCGGAGGCCGGCAACGGCGGGGTCGGGGACTTCGTCAGACGCATCGCCACCTGCGGGGCCACCATGGCCACGAACGGCACCGGTCCGGCCGCGCTCACCGCCATTCCGGCCAGCAGCACCGCGCACAGCAGCATGACCGCGCGTACCCGGGTGTACCGGACGCCCAGCCCCGCGGCCACGTCGTCACCGAAGTGCAGCGGCTTGAACTGGAAGGCGACGCAGGCCACGACGGCCATGAGGATCAGCGTGCCCCAGAGCGCGACCCGGACCTCGTCCCAGGACCGGCTGTCCAGCGAGCCCACGAGCCACGCCTGGGCCCGCGCCACGTCCCGGATGTCGGCGGTGACCAGCAGCCAGGTCGTGACGGCCTCCATCACGGCGCTCACCGCGAGGCCGATGAGGATGAGCCGGAAGCCGTCCACCCCCCGCCGCCAGGCCAGGAAGTACACCAGCAGGCCCGTGCCCAGGCCGCCCAGGAGCGCCGCGACGGGCAGCCCGACGGAGCTGACGGTCGCGGCGGCGGCACCGCCCGAGACCGTCACCAGGAACACGGCGACCGCGCTGGCGCCGCCGGTGATCCCCAGGATGTCCGGGCTGGCCAGCGGATTGCGGGCCACGGACTGCGTGATGGCACCGGAGAGGCCCAGCGCGACGCCCACGACGAGCCCCGCCAGGGCCCTCGGCAGGCGCAGGTCCATGATGACGAACTGGTCCACCTGCTCGCCCGCGCCGAAGAGCGTCGCGATCACCTGCGGCAGGCCGATGGGGAACTCCCCCACGCCGATGGACAGGCAGAACACGAGGAAGGCCGCCGCCGCCAGCAGCAGCGTCACCAGCACGATCCTCGGCCGCCACACGAAGGACAGGCCGCCGAGCCTGACGCCCGGCGCCACCGACCGCTTCACCAATGTCTCGTTCATGCGCTCTTGAACTTTCCCCGCCACACCATGACCGCGAAGAAGGGGGCGCCCAGGAGAGCGACGAGGACACCCGCGTCCAGCTCGCCCGGCCGCACCACGACGCGCCCCACGATGTCGCAGACCAGAAGGACGACCGCGCCCAGCAGCCCCGCGTACGGCACCAGCCAGCGGTAGTCGGGCCCGGCCAGGTAACGGGCCACGTGCGCCACCATCAGTCCGAGGAACGCGATGGGGCCGCACGCCGCCGTGGCCGCGCCCGCCAGCAGGGTGATCGCGACGATGCCGACCGTTCGGATCAGCGTGATGTTGACGCCCAGTCCCCTCGCCACGTCGTCACCCAGGTTGAGCAGGTTGACGGACGGCAGGGTGGCCAGGGCCAGGACCAGCCCGGCGACGATGAAGCCGGTCACCGGCCAGATGACGTCGAAGCCGACGCCCGCCACCGAACCCGCGTTCCAGAACCGCAGGGCGTTCAGCGCGGCCTTGTCGGACAGGGCCACCGCCGTCGTCATCGCCGCGAGGAACACCGTCACGCCCTGCCCGGCCAGGGCGAGCGTCAGCGGATTGCCGGCGCCCCGGCCGATGCTCGACAGACCGAACACGACCACCCCGGCCAGGGCCGCGCCCAGGAAGGCGAACCAGACGTACTGGAACGGGTTCGTGAACCCGAACAGGGAGATCGCCGTCACCACGGCGAAGGAGGCTCCGGTGTTCACCCCGAGCAGGCCGGTGTCCGCGATGGGGTTGCGCGTGTACCCCTGGATCAGCGCCCCGCCGACGCCCAGGGCGATGCCCGCCACGACCGCGAGGACCGTCCGGGGCACCCGGACGGTCTGGACGATGAGCCGGATGTCGGTGAGCTTCTGGTCGGCCTCGGGCCCCGCGAAGAGCCCGTGCCACACCTCGGCGGGGGTCAGCGCCCGCGCGCCGACGGCGAGGGAGGCCACCGCGGCGATCACCAGGACCGCCGTCACGGCGGCCAGCCCCCTGGTCCGCCGCCGCCGGGCGTCCGCGGCCGGCGCCCGGGCCGGCGAAGGGCGTTCAACTGTAGACGTGCGCATGTCGACCTACGCTATCCCTCGCTGACGCCGCGCCACCCGGCCGCCCCGGCGGCCGGACGGACCGGCGGCGCGGCGGGGGGACCGTGGGGGCACGGACGTTCCTCTCTCGTGGACCTGCTGCAAGCACGGCTGTGCCCGCAGCGCGTGAACGCGCTGCGGGCAGACCGTGCGGACCGGGGTGGCGCTACGCCTGGGTGGCGTGGCCGGCGACCGGCCGGACCTCGTCGGGCACGGCCTTCACCGCGCGGGCGAGGACCGAGTCGAGGATCTCGCCGACCCGTATCGCGGTGTTGGACAGCAGGGAGGACGTGATGCCGTGCGTGTGCTCGGTACCGCCCTGGAGGTAGATGCCGCAGCGCAGTTCGGGGTCGGTCGTCACGCGGTAGTCGCGCTCGACGCGGACGCGGCCCTGCTCGTCGCGGTGGCACTGCTCGGCGACCTCGCCGAGCAGGCCCAGCCCGTCGGCCTGGAGGTAGCCGGTGGCGCACACGACGACGTCGGCCTCCAACCGGCTCTCCTCGCCGGTGACGAGGGACTTGATGGTGGCGCGCACCCCGTCGGCGGTCTCCTCGACGCCGGTGAGGCGGGAGACGTTCAGGAAGCGCAGCCGCTCGGTGCCGAGCACCTTCTCCTGGTAGGACTGGCGGTACAGGTCGTCGATCAGGTCGATGTCCACCACGGAGTAGTTGGTGTTGCCGTGGTAGTCCATCAGACGCCGCTTGACGTCCTCGGGGGCGGTGAAGTACTCGTCGACCGCCTGGGGGTCGAAGATGCGGTTGGCGAAGGCGCTGTCGTCCGCGGGGCTGTAGCCGTAGCGCGAGAAGACCGCGCAGATCTCGGCCTCCGGGAAGCGGCGGTGCAGGTAGGCGACGTTCTCCGCGGCGCTCTGACCGGCGCCGACGACGACGAAGCGCTTCGGGGCGGTGCCCTCCAGCCCGTCGACCTTCTTCAGGAGGTCGGAGTTGTGCCAGACGCGGTCGGTCCGCTCGACGCCCTCCGGCATGACCGCGCGCAGCCCGGTGCCGATGACGAGGTTGCGGGCGCGGTGCACGACGACCTCGTCGCCCGAGCGGGCGGTCACGTCGAGGTACTCCACCACGCCGTCGCGCACGACCGGTTCGACCGCGATGACCTGGTGGCCGTACGAGACCATGTCGTCGACCTTCGCCGCGGCCCACTCGAAGTAGTCGTGGAACTCGACCCGGAGCGGGAAGAGGTTCTTGTGGTTGACGAAGTCGATCAGGCGGTCCTTGCTCTGCAGGTACCGCAGGAAGCTGTACTCACTGGACGGGTTCCGCAGCGTCACCAGGTCCTTCAGGAAGGACACCTGCATCGTCGCGTCGTCGATGAGCATGCCGCGGTGCCACCCGAAGCTCGGCTGCTGCTCGAAGAAGTGAGCGGTGACCGCCTCCTGCCTTCCGACGCGCGCGTTGTGCTCGGTGAGCGCGATCGCCATGGCCACGTTCGACGGCCCGAAGCCGATACCGATCAGGTCGTGGATCAGCGGTGCGTCGCCAGGAAGAGCCTGTGACATGTCACTCCCATTTGTACGGGACAGCCGCCTGCCAAGGGCGTCCTGTCGGGGTGGGGATAGGGGGGAGTCCAGGCACGCCGGTGACCGGCAGCCAAGTGGAACTTAGGTAAAGCTAACCTGATCCAGCCGGACTGTCGACCAGGCAAATGGGACAATCCGCAACCTTCGGGTCAATTGGAGCGGGAAACGCGCTCATTGCATCGTTAGGTAAGGCTTGCTTTACTTGGTGCTGCTTATTCGCTCTTCTGAGGAGGAACCCCGATGCGGGTCGTCATGTTCGGTTATCAGACCTGGGGTCACCGCACCCTGAAGGCGCTTCTGGAGTCCGCGCACGAGGTCGTGATGGTCGTGACGCACCCCAAGAGCGAGCACGCCTACGAGAAGATCTGGAGCGACTCGGTCGCCGAACTGGCCGAGGAGAACGGCGTTCCCGTCGTCATCCGCAACCGCCCCGACGACGAGGAGCTGTTCCAGCTGCTCAAGGAGGCGGACCCGGACATCATCGTCGCCAACAACTGGCGCACCTGGATCCCGCCGCGCGTCTACGGCCTCCCCCGCCACGGCACGCTCAACATCCACGACTCGCTGCTGCCCAAGTACGCCGGTTTCTCGCCGCTGATCTGGGCCCTCATCAACGGCGAGCCCGAAGTGGGCGTCACCGCGCACATGATGGACGAGGTGCTCGACGCGGGTGACATCGTGGACCAGCGCGCCGTCCCCGTGGGTCCGACGGACACCGCGACCGACCTCTTCCACAAGACCGTCGACCTGATCGCCCCGGTGACCGTCGGCGCGCTCGACCGGATCGCCGCCGGGGAGACCGAGTTCACCAAGCAGGACCGCTCCCAGGCCAGCTTCTTCCACAAGCGCGCCGAAGAGGACATCCGGATCAACTGGGAGTGGCCCGCCGAGGTCCTGGAGCGCCTGGTCCGCGCCCAGTCCGCGCCGTACCCGGCCGCCTTCACCTTCCACAAGGGCAAGCGCCTGGAGGTCCTCGGCGCCGTCGTGTCCGAGGGCGTCTACGGCGGCACCCCCGGCCGCATCTTCTACCGCGAGGGCGACGGCGTGGTGGTCGTCGCCGGTGCCGACGCGCGCACGGGCCGCAACCACGGCCTGGCCATCACCCGCGTCCGCACCGAGGACGGCCGCGAACTGCCCGCGTCCGAGTACTTCACCTCCATGGGCGGCTACCTGACCGGCCGCCCCTGACCCCCTCCGGCGCCCATGGCGCCGCCTGATCCCCGACCCGCTCCGGACGGTCCCCGGCGGGTCGGCCCGCGCCGCCGCGCGAACCCTTCGGTTCGCGCGGCGGCGCCGTCGTGCGGGCCGGTCACGCAGGCGGTGCGGGAAGGGTCAGCCGGGTGGCGGGGCCGGCGGCCGGCAGGTCGACGCGGCCCGCGCCGTGCGCTCGCGCAGGCCCGTGCCGGGTCAGCGGAGCGCGGCCCACCGTTCGACCAGGGCTTCGGCCGTGGTGACGGCCGCCACCAGGGCGAGGGAGTTGCGGATCACCTCGGCGGTGCAGGAGGCGGGCACCCCGGCGATGGCGTCGGACGGCACCACGACCTCGTAGCCGAGGTTGACGGCGTCGAAGACGGTGTTCGGGATCGCGATGTTCGAGGAGACCCCGGTGACGACGAGGGTGCGCACCCCGAGGTTGCGCAGCAGGGCGTCCAGGTCGGTGCCGGCCATCGGGGAGAGCCCGTGCAGCCGGCGGACCACGAGGTCCCGCCCGTCCACGGTGATGGGGGCGGCGACGCGCACGGCTTCGCTGCCGGTGAGCTGCCGTACGGGCAGCCTCCCGGCGGCCCGGAAGAGCCGTGCGTTGGTGTTGGCCCCCAGCCCGTCGGGCCGCCGTTCGGCGACCGCGTGCACCACCTGTACGCCGGCCCCGCGCGCGGCGTCGACGAGCGCGGCCACCCGGTCGAGCATCCCGGAGTCCCGGGCCTCCTTCGCCAGTTCGGGCAGGGCGCTCACCTCGCCCACCACACCGTTCTGGCACTCCACGGTGAGCAGCGCGGTGGTGGCCGGATCGAGTTCGGGCATGACTCCCCCTGGCGTGGCGACGGAAGAGCACGCATGATTCCTGACACACAGTCAGATGTGAAGGGGTGCGGGGCCGATGGACGGGACGGGCGCACGGACGGCGCAGCGACGGGGCCGGCGGATCATGATGAGCGACGAGGAGGTGGACGCGTTCCTGCGGGAGCGGCGCACCTGCCGGGTGGCCACGGTCTCCCCGGACGGGCGCCCGCACGTCGGCGCCCTGTGGTTCGTCTGGGACGGCGCCTCGCTGTGGCTGTACTCCCTCACCCGCAGCCGCCGCTGGGCCGACCTGCGGGCCGACCCGCGGATCTCGGTCGTGGTGGACGCCGGGGAGGAGTACGGGGAGCTGCGCGGGGTCGAGCTGTCCGGCCGGGCGGTCTTCGTGGGCGAGGCGCCGCGCACCGGCGAGCCCTGTCCGGAGCTGCTGGAGCCGGAGCGGCTGTTCCCCGTCAAGAACTTCGGGATCGAGCAGATGCCGCACGACGGCCGCCACGCCTGGATCCGGCTCACCCCGGAATCGGTGGTGTCCTGGGACTTCCGCAAGCTGTGACGCGGCACCGCGGGCCGGGCAGGATCCGGAAGGGACGGCCTACACCGCGGCGGCCGCCTCCTGGAGGGCCTCGACGGCGGCCCTGATGGAGGGGCGGCGGCCCGCGTCGGTCCGCCAGACCACGTACACGTGGCGGCGTACGGTGTCGACCGCCGGCAGCAGCCGCACCCCGGGCGGCACCGGTCCGCGGCCCAGCCGGGGCGTCACGCACACGCCCAGCCCGGCCTCCACGAAGGCCAGCTGGGTGTGGTGCTCCTCGGCGATGTGCGCGATGCGCGGCTCGACCCCCATGCCGCGCAGGGTGAACACCAGCCACTCGTGGCAGAACTGCCCCTCGTTCCACGAGATCCAGTCGTCGTCGGCCAGGTCCCCGAGGGCGATCTCGGCGCGCCCGGCCTGCGGGTGCCCCGCCGGGACCGCGATGTCGGCGGCGTCGTCCAGCAGGTGGGCGCGGGACAGCTCGGCCGGCACCGGCATCCGCTTGTTGTGCCAGTCGATCGCCAGCGCCATGTCCAGGTCGCCGCGCACGACGGCGGCCATGCTCTCCTCGGGCTCCCGCTCCCGCACCAGGGCCCGCAGTTCGGGATGGCCGGCCCGCAGGGCGTTGAGGGCCCGGGGCAGCAGCCCCCGCATGGCGGTGGGGAAGGCACCGATCCGCAGCTCCCCCACCGCACAGCCCCGCCGGGCCTCCACGTCGGCCTGCGCGAGCTCGACCTGGGAGATGATCCGGGCGGCGTGGTCGGCGAGCAGCCGCCCGGCGTCCGTGAGCCGGACCCCGCGCCCGTTCTTCGCCAGCAGCGGCTGGCCGACCTCCCGTTCCAGCTTGGCCATCTGCTGGGAGACGGCCGACGTGGTCACATGGAGGCCGCCCGCGGCACCGCTGACCGAGCCGTGGCGGGCGAGGGCGTCGAGGGTGCGCAGGCGCTCCAGGTTCAACATGTAAGCGATGCTACGCCTTCCGGCCAAGGAACTCTCGCTTGTCCTACGAGGTCGGGCACAGCAGAGTGAACCGCATGAGCGCACCGGCCACCTCCCGCCCCACCTCCCACTCCCCCGCACGGCGGACGACCCGACCCGGCACCGCCCGCGCGCCCCGCCTGGACTGGCGCCTGCGGTTCGGCCTCCTCTCGGTGGTGTGGGGGTTCAGCTTCCTCCTGATCAAGGTGGGCACGGAGGCGTTCGCGCCCTTCCAGGTCGCCCTCGGCCGGGTGCTCTTCGGGGCGCTCGCCCTGCTGGCGGTCCTGCTGGTGCGGCGCGAGCCGCTCCCGCGCGGCCGCCGCACCTGGGCCCACCTCACGGTGGCGGCGCTCCTGCTGAACACCGTCCCGTTCTCGCTCTTCGCGTACGCCGAGCAGACCATCCCCTCCAGCCTGGCGGGCATCTGCAACGCCACCTCCCCGCTGTGGGGCATGGCGCTCTCGCTGGTCGCGCTGTCCGAGGACCGCCCCACGCGCCGCCGGTTCGCGGGACTGGGCATCGGCTTCCTGGGCGTGCTGACGGTGCTCGGCGCCTGGCAGGGCTTCGCGGGCATCGACGCCAGGGGCACCGCGCTGGCCCTGCTGGCCTCGCTCAGCTACCCGATCGGCTGGATCTACGTCCGCCGCACCCTGGCCGGCACCCCCGGCTCCCCGGTGGCGCTCACCGGGGCGCAGCTGATGGTCTCCACCGTCCAGCTGGCCGCCGTCAGCGCGCTCTTCACCTCGGCCCCGGCCGGCTTCCCGCTGTGGCCGACGCTCGCGGTGGTCGCGCTGGGCGCCCTGGGCACCGGGATGGCGCTGCAGATGCAGTACGGGCTGGTGTCGGAGATCGGGCCGACCACCGCGCAGATGGTCACGTACTTCATCCCGGTGATCGCCACCACCGCCGGCGTCCTTGTCCTGGGCGAGCAACTGCACTGGAACACGCCGGTCGGGGCGGCGGTGGTCCTGGCGGGCGCGGCCCTGACCCAGGCCCGGTCCGCACCGCGCAGGACCGCCTGACCGGCCCGGACGCCCGTAGCCCCGTCGCCCCGCCCCGCCCCCGTCGCGCTCCGCGGCGGGGGCGGGGCGCGTATCAGTCGAAGCGGCCCCCGGCCGCCGGGCGGACCGCCGCGGCCACCGCTTCGGCCAGGCCCCCGACCTCGGCCGGGTCCAGCCCGGAGACGGTGATCCGCACCCCGGGGCCCGCCTGGACCCGGTAGCCGGCGCCGGGGCGTACGGCCCAGCCGGCCGTCAGCAGCCGGGTGACCGCCGCCGTCTCGTCGGCGACCGGCACCCACACGTTCATCCCGCTCCGCCCGTGCGCCCGCACCCCCCGCTGCGCGAGCGCGGCGACCAGGCCGTCCCGCCGCCGCCCGTACGAGCGCGCCACGGCCGGCCGGTCCACGGCGCCGGAGGTCCACAGCTCGACCACCGCGTACTGGAGCAGCCTGCTCACCCACCCGGGCCCCAGCCGCTGGCGCCCCCGGACCCGGTCCATGGTCACCGCGTCGCCGGTGAGCACCGCGAGCCGCAGGTCCGGGCCGTACGCCTTCGCCGTCGAGCGGATCAGCGCCCAGTGCCGGGTGGCCCCGGCCAGCGGGCACAGCGGCAGGTCGACGAACCCGTGGCCGTGGTCGTCCTCGATGACCAGCACCTCGGGGCGGCCGGCCAGCAGTTCCCGGAGCTCCGCGGCCCGGGTGGCGGAGACGGCGGCGCCGGTCGGGTTCTGCGCCCGGGCCGTCACCACCATCGCCCGTGCGCCCTCGGCCAGCGCCCGGGCCGCCGACTCCGGTACCGGCCCCTCGTCGTCGACGGCCACCGGGAGCACCCGCAGGCCCAGGGCGGGGGCCAGGTCCAGGACACTCCCCCAGCCCGGGTCCTCGACGGCCACCGCGTCCCCGGCCCGCAGGTGGGCGGCCAGTACGCGCTCGATGCCGTCCAGCGCCCCCGAGCTGAGGGCCAGGGCCCCGGCCGGGACCCCGTCGGCCTCGAAGTCGGCGCGGGCGAGCCGGGCGAGGTCCGGCGCCACCGGATCCTCCCCGTACAGGGTCGGGGAGGCGGCGTACCGCCGGGCGGCCGCGGCCAGCGGCCCGTCCAGCGGGGGCAGCAGCGCCAGGTCGGGATTGCCCTGCGCGACGTCGCGCACGCCCGCGGGCACCGGCATGCGCAGCACGTCGCGCGGCGCGGTCGCGGGGCGCGCCCGCACCCGGCTGCCGCGCCGCCCGTCGGTCTCGATGACCCCGCGTTCGCGCAGGGTGCGGTAGGCGGCCGCCACGGTGTTGGGGTTGACCCCCAGCGCGGCCGCGAGCTCCCGCATCGGCGGGAGCAGCGCCCCCGGGGCGAGCGCGCCCGATCCGACGCCGGTTTCGACACTGGCCGCGATTTCCGATGCGCGACGCCCACTGATCAGATACTCTCCTAGCACAAACGACATTATGCACTAGTGCAATGGAGTCCGCATCATGAGCGCCACCACCACCGCCGACTACGAGCCCACCGGCCGCACCGTCCCGAGCCGCGCCCGCGAGCGGGCTCGCTACGACCGCGAGACGGTGCACTCGATACTCGACCAGGCCTACCTGTGCCACCTCGGCTTCGTCCGCGACGGCGCGCCGGTGGTCCTCCCCACGCTGTACGGCCGGGTGGGCGAGACCCTCTACGTGCACGGCTCCACCGGCTCGCGCCCGCTGCTGGCCGCCGGGAAGGCCGACCCTGGCCTCCCGGTCTGCCTCACGGTGACGCACGTCGACGGGCTGGTGCTGGCCAAGTCCGCCTTCCACCACTCGATGAACTACCGCTCGGTGGTCGTGCACGGCACCGCCTACCAGGTCACGGACGAGGAGGAGTGCCGGATCGCGCTGGACGCCCTGCTCGACCAGGTCGTCCCCGGCCGCTCGGCCGACTCCCGGCCCGCCAACGCCAAGGAACTGGCGGCCACGGCGGTGATCCGGCTCGACCTGAACGAGGTGTCCGCGAAGGTCCGCACGGGCGGCCCGAACGACGACGCCGCGGACCTCGGCCTGCCCCACTGGTCGGGCGTGGTCCCGGTGGCGCCGGCGTACGGGACCCCCGTCCCGGCCGCCGACCTGGCCCCCGGCATCGCCCTCCCGGACTACATCAGCGCGCTCTGAGGCTCCTGGGCGGGCCGCCCCTCCGGCCCGCCGCCGGCCCCGGCACGCACCCGGCCCGAGGGCCGGCGCGCCTCGGCCGCGATCAGCGCCCCGACCGCCGCCAGCAGCAGTACGGTGCCCAGCACCACCGCGCCGGTCAGCCGCTCCCCGAGCACCGCGACGGCGATCACCGCCGCGCTGACCGGCTCGATCAGCATGACCACCGACACCGTCGCGGCGCGCACCGCCGCCGCCCCGGTGAAGTACAGCGCGTACGCGAGGGCCGTCGGCACCACGGCCACGTACACCAGCAGCCAGAGCACCCGTGCCGGCTCCGCGGTGTGCGGCAGCAGCCCCTCCACCGCGGCGAGCGGCAGCAGGCACACCGCGCCCACCGCCACCGACCACGCGGTGGTGACCAGCGGGTCCCCGCCCGCCCCGCGCCGCCCGAGCCACCGCGCCCGCAGCGTCATCGCCGCGTACCCCGCGGCCGACAGCAGCGCCCAGCCGACCCCGAGCGGCCGCACCTCACCGCCCCCGGAGCCCAGGACCAGTACGGCCAGCCCCGCCAGGGCACCGCCGACGGCGGCCACCCCGCCCCGGCCCAGCCGCTCGCCCATCCAGTGGCGCCCGCCCAGCGCGATCAGCACGGGCCCCGCCCCGAGGGTGACCACGGTGCCGACCGCCAGGCCGGTCTCGCGCACGGCCCCGAAGTAGGCGGCCTGGAACAGGGTGAACATCAGCCCGGTGGCGATCAGCGAGCCCGCCGAGGGCCGGGCGGTCCGGGCCGCCCGCGCGGGACGGCGGCGTACGGCGAGCACCGCGAGCAGCACCGCCAGCCCGCCGGCGCAGCGCCAGAAGGACAGGGCGAGCGGACCGAGGTCACTGGCCAGGAAGAGGAGGGAGGCCGCCGCCCCGGCGGTGCCCCAGGCGGCTCCGGCGACGACGAGGTACAGCAGGCTGCGCCCGGCGGCGGGCGAGTGGTTCGACACGTGTTTCTCCGCGCATGCGTGAAGGACGAGGACAGGAGGTCATCGCTTCGCGGGCAGCGCGTACCGGCCCGGGAACTCCCCGGGCGGGTCCTGCGTTCTGGTCGCAGCCGCCCGCGCTAGGCGGCGGGAGGCGGAAGCACGGTCATCGGCATGTCCAGCACCCTACGCGGCCTCCGGCCCCCGGACCAGCCCGAACCGGAAGCAGCACGGCCGCCGCCCCCGCGCTCAGGCGCTGGTCGGCTCCCGGTCCTGCACGGGCAGCGGCGCGTCCACGGCGACGGCCGGCGCGGGCCGTGAGGACTGCGCGATGAAGGCGCCGCCCAGCACCAGCGCACCGCCCAGCACCTGCGGGCCGGAGAGCTGCTCCCCGAGCAGCACCCAGGCCAGGACGGTGGCGACGACGGCTTCGAGGCAGGCGACCACGCCCGCGACCTGCGGCGAGAGCTTGCGGACCGAGACCACGCCGGTGAGGTAGGCGAACACGGTGGCGACCAGCACCACCCAGCCCAGCAGCGCCAGGGCCGGCACCCGGAGGTCGCCCATGGCCGCGTCCCCGCCCAGCACCTGCCAGTCCATCTGCCAGGGGCGGGCGATCACGGTCATCACCAGGGTGCCGACGATCATGCCGTGCGCGATCACGCCGAGCGGGTCCGGCGCGTCCTCCGCGTCGGCGCCCTGGTCCGCGAAGACGAAGTAGAAGGCCTGGCAGCAGGCGGCCGCGAGGCCGAGGAGCACCCCGAAGAGGTCCAGGCGCAGCCCGGCCCAGATCTCGACCACGCAGGCCAGCCCCACGACGGCCACCGCCGCCCCGGCGGCGGCCGCGCGGGTCACGGGCTTGCGCTGCACGAAGCGTATGTAGCCGAGGAGCAGGGCGGGGCCCAGGTACTCCAGCAGCAGGGCCACGCCCACCGGGATCCGCGACAGGGAGGCGAAGTAGAAGGCCTGCACGCCCGCGACGGCGACCAGCCCGAAGCCGGCCAGCAGCAGGGGCTTGCGCCGGACCAGGGCCCGGTGCCGCCAGGCCAGCGGGGACAGCACCAGGGCCGCCCCGGCCACCCGCAGCCACACCATGTGCAGCGGGTCCAGACCCGCTTCGATCAGCGGCTTCGCCGCGACACCCGAACCGCCGAACGCACATGCCGAGACGAGGGCGAGGCCCAGTCCGGCGTTCTTCCCTGACGCTTGCATCCGGCCATCATGGCAGGGCCGGACAGGAGCGTCATCCGTGAGACACCTGTTGAGACACACCCGAGATCATCCCGCCCGGAACCCCCGGATCTGACAGGTCGTCAGTCTTGTATGTTCCGCCCGCCGGGACTACCTTCCGCCGCACGTACCCGACGAGAAGGGGTGGACGCATGGCTGAAGTCACCGCGGAATCACGCATCGAGGCGCCCGCCGCGAAGCTCTGGGCCCAGCTGACCGACTGGGACGCGTACGGACAGTGGAGCATGACGCACACCGACTTCCCGAAGGGCGGCCCCGAGACCCTCGCGGTCGGCTCCACCTTCAGCGAGAACATGAAGATGATGGGCTTCCCCGCCGAGGTCCTGTGGACGGTCTCGGAGCTGGAGGAGCAGCGCGTCTTCGCCATCACCGGCAAGGGCCCGATGGGCGTCGCCGTGCTCACCCGCTACACCCTGACCGCCGACGGCGCGGCCACGAAGGTCCGCATCGACGGCGAGTTCACGGGCGCCGCCGTCTCGCTGATGGCGGGCAAGCTCAAGGACTCCGCGACGGCCGCGCTGAACGAGTCCCTGCGCAAGCTGGCCGCCCTGGTCGCCTGACCCGGCCCGGACGCACGACGAGGCGCGCCCCGCGGGTGGATCCGCGGGGCGCGCCTGCACGTGCCCGGCCGGTACGCGTCCCGGCCGGGCACGCGACCTGCCTCAGTGTTCGTCGGCCAGGATCAGGTACAGCTTCTTGCGGGCGTCGTTGATGACCGCGAGGGCCTTCTCCCGCTGCTCGGGCGAGCCGGTCTTGAAGACCTGCCCGAAGGCCTCCATCAGACCGCCGGCGGCGGCACGGACCTCGTGCATCGCCTCGAAGTCGAAGCCGCGCCCGGCGTCCGCCCAGGGGGCGTCCGGGCCCGACTCGGCCTCGGTGCGGCCGGCGTCGGTGAGCGTGAACAGCTTCTTGCCGCCCTCGCTCGCGCTGGTGATCAGCCCCTCGTCCTCCAGCAGCTGCAGGGTCGGGTAGACCGAGCCGGGGCTGGGCTTCCAGGCCCCGCCGCTGCGCTCGCCGATCTCCTGGATCATCTCGTAGCCGTGCATCGGCCGGTCGGCGAGCAGCGCCAGGATCGAGGCGCGTACGTCGCCCCGCCTGGCCCGCCCGCGCGGTCCGCCGCGTCCGCCCCGCCCGCCGAAGGGCCCGCCCCCGAAGGGCGGCCCGAACGGCCCGAAGGCGGCGCGCAGCCCCCTGAACTCCTCCCGACGGTCCGGCCCGCAGTGGCCGTGGCCCCGTCCGTGGTCATGTCCGTGGTCGTGCTGTCCGCGTGAACGCATCACTGCGCTCCTTTCGTCATCTCTGCCATGTCCGTCATGCCAGTCGTCGTTTCGACTTCTTCACTATCGCTGATCCATCGCGATGCGTCAACGATATATCGGAAACTGTCGCCGACAGTCGGCGTCCGATCGGCCGCAACCAGTCCAGTCACCCGGAATTGGCCTTTGTCCGTCATCGCCGAAGCCCCCTACGGTCGGCCCATGCGCATCCGAATCGTCGACGCCTTCACCGACCGCCCCTTCCAGGGGAACCCCGCCGGAGTACTCCTCCTCGACGGCGGATTCCCTCCGGACACCTGGCTCCGGCAGGTCGCCGCCGAGGTGAACCTCTCCGAGACGGCCTTCGCCCACCCCCTGCCGGCCGGGAGCGACGCCGACTGGGCCCTGCGCTGGTTCACCCCGGCCGCCGAAGTGGACATGTGCGGGCACGCGACCCTCGCGACCGCGCACGTCATCGCCGCCGCCGGGCTCGCCCGGGGCTCGGTCCGCTTCCGCGCACGCTGCGGGATCCTCACCACCGAGGTCGCCGCGGACGGCACCGTCACGATGGACTTCCCGACCTCGTCCCTGACCCCGCTGGAGCCGGTCCCCGAGGTGGACCGCGCGCTGGGCGCCCGGGCCAGGTCGGTCCACGACACCGCCGCCCACATCGGGGACCTGGTGGTGGAGCTGGCCGACGAGCGGACCGTGCGCGAACTCGCGCCCGACCACGCGGCCCTGCGCGCCTACGCCCGGCGCGGGGTGGTCGTCACCGCACCGGCCGAGGACCCCGCGCGCGGCTACGACTTCGTCTCGCGCGGCTTCTTCCCCGCCGTCGGCATCGACGAGGACCCGGTGACGGGCAGCGCGCACACCGCCCTGGCCCCCTTCTGGGCGGCGCGCCTGGGACGCACCGAGCTGACCGGCCTCCAGGGCGGGAGGCGCCAGGGCCTGGTCCGCGTCCGGCTCGTGGGCGACCGCACCCTCCTGACCGGCCGCGCCGTCACCGTCGTCGACGGCGAACTGCTCACCGCCCCGTAGACGTCAGGGGGTCGGGAGCCAGCCGACCTTGCCGGCGAGCAGGGCGTACCCGCCGAAGGCCACGATGTCGAGCAGGGCGTGCGCGACGACCAGGGGCCCGACCCGGCCCCAGCGCCGGTAGACGAGGACGAAGACCACGCCCATCACCACGTTGCCGATGAACCCGCCGATGCCCTGGTAGAGGTGGTACGAGCCGCGCAGCAGGGAGCTGGCGAGCAGCGCGGCCGTCGGCGACCAGCCCAGCTGGCCGAGCCGGCGCAGCAGGTACGCCAGCACGATGACCTCCTCCACCACGGAGTTCTGCACCGCGGAGAGGATCAGCACGGGGAACTTCCACCACACGTCGGGCAGGGCCTCCGGCACCACCGTCAGGTTGAAGCCGGTGGCCCGGGCCGCCAGGTAGAAGGCCAGCCCGGCGCTCCCGATGCCGGCGGCCACCAGGGCTCCCCGGGCCAGGTCGAAGCCGGGCCGGGTGCGGTCGAAGCCCAGGGCCCGCAGCCCCGGTGCGCCCTCGCGGGTGAGCAGGTGCGCGACGAGCAGGACGGGGACCAGCGCGCTGGCGATCCCGAACAGCTGCCAGGCCAGGTCCAGCCAGGGCCGTCCGGGCGCGTAGGAGCCGTTGAGGGTGGCGGCCTGGTCCTTGAGGCCGCCCGGCTTGGTGAGCGAGCCGATGAAGCTGATCAGCGCGGAGACCCCGCTCGCGCCCAGCGACAGCGCGAGCACGAGCAGGGTCTCGTCGCGCAGGACCCGGCGCCCGTCCTCGCGCAGTTCCACGACCACCGGTTCCGGCTCGACCCGCACGCCTGACTCCCGTCCCGTTCCGACCACCACCCCATACTGCCCCCTCGGCGGCGGGAGCGGTCCGGCGGGACGGGATCGGGGTGACGGGCCCGGGGTGACGGGCGCGGCCGTGCGGGGCGGCCCTCAGCGGCGGACCGCCCGCCTGGAGTCCACCTCCTGCTCCTCCAGGCCCACGGGCCAGGTGTGCACGGGGTCGCCCTTGTGCATCAGCTCGCTGTAGCGCCGGGTGGTCGCCGCGAGGGCGGCGTCGCGTTCCAGACCGCCCGCGAGCGCGCGGTGGTACGTGTCCACCTGCCAGGTCGCCCCGTTCACCCGGCGCCGGCACCGCTCCTCGATGATCCCCAGGTAGTGGTCCCGGTCGGCGGGTTCGATGCCCCAGGCGTCCAGCCCGGCCGCGGCCATCGGCAGCAGCTCGTCCAGCACCAGCCGCACCGCGGGCACGCTCACCAGTCCCCCGGCCCGGCCCTTGCGCGGCCACCGGATCCGCGCGTCGATCCCGTACCGGCAGGCCGCGTCGAAGTTGGCCTCCGCCTCCGCGAAGGACATCCGCGTCCACACGGGGCGCGGCTCGTCCGCGAGGGTCCGTACGAGTCCGTAGTAGAAGGCGGCGTTGGCGACGACGTCGGCCACGGTGGGCCCGGCGGGCAGGACCCGGTTCTCCACCCTGAGGTGCGGCACCCCGTCGGCGACCCCGTAGACGGGCCGGTTCCACCGGTAGACCGTGCCGTTGTGCAGCACGAGCTCCTGGAGGCTCGGCACCCCTCCCTCGGCGAGCACCCGCAGCGGCTCCTCCTCGTCGCATATCGGCAGCAGGGAGGGGAAGAAGCGGACGTTCTCGGCGAAGAGCTCGTACACCGAGTCCACCCAGCGCTCGCCGAACCAGGTCCGCGGCCGCACCCCCTGGGCCTGGAGTTCGGGCGGACGGGTGTCCGTGGCCTGCGTGAACAGCGGCGGACGCGACTCGCGCCACAGCTCGCGCCCGAACAGGAAGGGCGAGTTGGCCCCCACCGCTATCTGTACGGCGGTCACCGCCTGCGCCGCGTTCCACACGTCGGAGAACCGGGCGGGGGTGACCTGGAGGTGCAGCTGCACGGAGGTGCAGGCGGCTTCCGGCACGATCGAGCCGGTGCTCCAGGTCAGCCGCTCCACCCCCTCGATGTCGAGCCGGAAGTCCTCCCCGCGCATCATCAGGATCTGCTCGTTGAGCAGGGAGTAGCGGTCCACCGCCGACAGGTTGGCCAGGGCCAGGTCCGCGCGGGAGATCGTGGGCAGGATCCCTATCATCACGACGCCCGCGTCGATCTCCGCGGCCTGCCGGTGGGCGTAGTGCAGTCCCGCGCTCAGTTCTTCCGAGAGCTGGTCGAATACCCTCCCGTCGAGCCGGTGCGGGAGTACGTTCACCTCCAGGTTGAACATTCCGAGTTCGGTCTGGAAATCAGGGCTCGCAATCCGCTCCAGCACCTGCGCATTCACCATGCGCGGCATTCCGTCGGCACCCGCGAGATTCAGCTCGATCTCCAGTCCCATCATGTTCTTGGGGCGATCGAACCTCTTCTCCGCCAGAAGGCGCTCCAGCCCCTCCAGACACTCGTGGAGCTTCCTCCGGTACCGATGCCGATCGGACAGGTCGAATCCGCCTGCCACGACCTTCTCCCCCATCGAAGCGTCCCTCCTCGAGCGGGCCAGGCCCGGTCCACCCGGGCGCGCGTAACCTCGATGATGCCCAGACGCCGCGATCCGTAACGCCGCTCCGGGGCCCTTGGCGGGGAGCGCGCGCCGGTATGGCCCGATGGGCGCTCCGGCACATTCACCTGGCAACCCGCGGAACGCAATTTTCCGCTGGACTTTGCCGATTCCTCATTGCCGAAGGTTTCCAGCCGAGCACCCTTGGGGTAACCTCCCAGGTCAGCGCGGCATGTCCGCGCACAGGCGGCATGAATACCATGACAGCGGGACCGGAAGGCGCCTTGCCGGCAATAGGCGGGACGGCTAGCCGAAACACTGCGTGAACACATGTCGTATAAACTCCGCAAACGAGGCAGAGAGTTGGCGCGCGGCCATTGCCCCAAAGCCCACCTCTGACCCCAGAATGCGACAGCGCCGTCCGCACCTTCCCCCGCACCACAGGTCTCCCAAGTGAGAGGCGACCCACCATGCCGCTGCATGTTCCCCCGGCTCCCGCGCCCGCCCTGCGCAGCGTTCTCGCGGCACTCGGTTCTCCCACCGCCGTCCACGAGGCACACACCCCCGCCCTGCGCGCGTGCCAGGGCCCGCTGACCGCCGAACTCCCGCTTCCCGTCCACGTGCTCGACCGCCTGAGCGTGTCCGGACACGCGGCCGGCGGCCGCCCGCCCCGCACCCGGCTCACCGGCTGGCGGTTCCTGATCCGCAACGGCGACCGCTTCGTGGCAGCGGCCGACACCCGGCTGACCCCGGACGGCTGGGCCTTCTCCCACTTCTTCGAGGGCCCCTACGTCGCCGCGACCGAACGCGCCCTGCGCCAGGCGGAGTCGCTCGGCAAGGGCTACCAGCCGAGGCTGCTGTCCGTACCTGAGCTGTACATGCTGACCCTGTGGCTGCACGGGGCGGTCGGCGCCGACGCCGCCGCGGGCCTCCCCGCCGCATCGGACCTGCTGGTGCCCCTGGCCCCGGCCCCGCCCGGGATCGCGCCTTTCCGGCCGCACCCCGTCGCGGAGCTGCTGCCCGTGCTGACCCACCGGCTGACCCCGGCCGCCCCACCGGTCCCGCCCAGCCTCGCCGCCCCGGCGGCTTGACCCGAGTGGCCCATTCGGCCTAGTCCGCTCGGGTCAATGCGAACCACCCGAAATGACGGGGGAGTTGGCCTGAACCGCCCGCACGGGTGATGCGTCCTCATTCCCAGAGGACAGCTGCCGGGAAATACCTGCGAAGCAGCCGTCCTGGGGGAACACTGAGGACATCCTCCCCGCAGGTGCGGGGACGACCCAGGGGGACGGCCATGAATCACGCATCGAGCCGTAGCGAACAGACCACACCGCAGCGAAAGAACCCATCCATGTGCCAGCACCAGCCCGCCTGCCCGTCATCAGAATCCGCCGACCGGGAGGCCGCGCGCCCGGTGGCCAACCACCCGGAACAGGGCTGGAGCCTGCTGTGCAACGGCGTCCTGCTCTTCGAGGACACCGGTGAGCTGCTGCCGGACGGACAGATCATCGCCCCGCACCGCCCGCTCGCGGCGGCGTAACGGGCACCCGGAGACACCGCACGGACGCGGAAGGGGCCGGTCCAGGAGCTCCACGCTCCCGGACCGGCCCCTTCACCGTGTCCTCACCGTGCCGGCGGGCCCGTCACCGACGGGCCCGCCGACGCGGCTCAGTTGTCGTACTCGTCCAGCGGCGGGCAGGAGCAGACCAGGTTCCGGTCGCCGAAGGCACCGTCGATGCGGCGCACCGGCGGCCAGTACTTCTCCGCGGCGGTGACCCCGGCCGGGAAGACGGCCTCGTCGCGGCCGTACGGGTGGTTCCACTCGCCGCCGAGCGCCGCGGCGGTGTGCGGGGCGTTGGCCAGCGGGTTGTCGTCCACCGGCCACTCGCCGGCGGCGACCCGCTCGATCTCGGCGCGGATGGCGATCATCGCGTCGCAGAAGCGGTCGATCTCGACGAGGTCCTCGGACTCGGTCGGCTCGATCATCAGCGTGCCGGCCACCGGGAAGGACATGGTCGGCGCGTGGAAGCCGTAGTCGATCAGGCGCTTGGCGATGTCGTCGACGCTCACGCCCGTGGCCTTCGACAGCGGGCGCAGGTCGATGATGCACTCGTGCGCGACCAGGTTGCCCGGACCGGTGTAGAGGACCGGGTAGTGGGGCTCCAGGCGCTTGGCGATGTAGTTGGCACCGAGCACCGCGACCTGGGTGGCGCGCTTGAGGCCCTCGCCGCCCATCAGGCGGACGTACGACCAGGAGATCGGCAGGATGCCCGCCGAGCCCCACGGCGCGGCGGAGATCGGGCCGACGCCCGTCTCGGGGCCGGCGGTCGGCTGGAGCGGGTGGTTCGGCAGGTACGGGGCCAGGTGCGCCCGGACACCGACCGGGCCGACGCCCGGGCCGCCGCCGCCGTGCGGGATGCAGAAGGTCTTGTGCAGGTTCAGGTGCGAGACGTCGCCGCCGAAGTGGCCCGGCTTGGCCAGACCCACCAGGGCGTTCAGGTTGGCGCCGTCCACGTACACCTGGCCGCCGGCCTCGTGCACCTGGGCGCAGATGTCGGCGACGTGCTCCTCGAACACGCCGTGCGTCGACGGGTAGGTGATCATGAGGACGGCGAGCTCGTTGCGGTACTGCTCGATCTTGGCGCGCAGGTCGTCCGCGTCCACCTCGCCGTCGTCGGCGGTCTTGACGACGACGACCTTCATGCCGGCCATCACGGCGCTCGCGGCGTTGGTGCCGTGCGCGGAGGACGGGATGAGACAGATGGTGCGCTGCTCGTCGCCGTTCGCGCGGTGGTAGGCGCGGACGGCCAGCAGACCGGCGAGCTCGCCCTGGGAGCCGGCGTTCGGCTGGATGGAGACCTTGTCGTAGCCGGTGACCTCGGAGAGACGTTCCTCCAGCTCGTTGATGAGCGTGAGGTAGCCCCCGGCCTGCTCGACCGGCGCGAACGGGTGCAGCTGGCCGAACTCGGGCCAGGTCACCGGCTCCATCTCGGTGGTCGCGTTCAGCTTCATGGTGCAGGAGCCCAGCGGGATCATGCCGCGGTCCAGCGCGTAGTCCTTGTCCGAGAGCTTGCGCAGGTAGCGCAGCATCGCGGTCTCGGAGCGGTGCTGGTGGAAGACCGGGTGGGTCAGGTACGCGTCCGAGCGCAGCAGGCCCTCGGGCAGCGCGTCGGCGGTGACCCCGTCCAGGGCCTCGACGTCGGCGGTGACGCCGAAGGCCGCCCAGACCGCTTCGAGGTCGGCACGCGTGGTGGTCTCGTCACAGGACGCCGAGACGTGGTCGGCGTCGGCCTGGTACAGGTTGACCCCGCCCCGGCGGGCGGCGGCGACGACCTCGGCGGCCTTGCCGGGCACGTGGGCGGTGACGGTGTCGAAGAAGGAGCCGTGCACGAGCTCGACCCCGCCGGCCGTCAGGCCCGCGGCGAGCAGGGCGGCGTAGCGGTGGGTGCGGCCGGCGATCGTCTTCAGGCCGTCCGGGCCGTGGTAGACGGCGTACATGCCGGCCATGACGGCGAGCAGCACCTGCGCGGTGCAGATGTTGCTGGTGGCCTTCTCGCGGCGGATGTGCTGCTCGCGGGTCTGCAGGGCCAGGCGGTAGGCCTTGTTGCCGTCCGCGTCCACGGAGACGCCGACGAGGCGGCCGGGCAGCGAGCGGGCGTGCTTGGCCTGGACGGCCATGTAGCCGGCGTGCGGGCCGCCGAAGCCCATCGGGACGCCGAAGCGCTGGGTGGTGCCGACGGCGATGTCCGCGCCCAGCTCGCCCGGGGAGGTCAGCAGGGTCAGGGCGAGCAGGTCGGCGGAGACGGTGACGACCGCGCCGAGCTCGTGCGCCTGGTCGATGACCGGCTTGATCGCGCGGACCGCGCCGGAGGCGCCGGGGTACTGCAGGAGCACGCCGTAGACGCCGCGCTCGGCGATCTCGGCGGGGATGCCCTCGGACAGGTCGGCGACGACGACCTCGATGCCGATCGGCTCGGCGCGGGTCTCGATCACGGCGATGGTCTGCGGCAGCGCGTCGGCGTCGACGAGGAAGACGTTGCCCTTGACCTTGCCCACGCGGCGGGCCAGGGTCATCGCCTCGGCGGCGGCGGTGCCCTCGTCCAGCAGCGAGGCGCCGGAGGTCGGCAGGCCGGTCAGCTCGGCGACGACCGTCTGGAAGTTCAGCAGCGCCTCCAGGCGGCCCTGCGAGATCTCCGGCTGGTACGGGGTGTACGCCGTGTACCAGGCCGGGTTCTCCATGACGTTGCGGAGGATCACCGGCGGGGTGAAGGTCCCGTAGTAGCCGAGACCGATCATCGAGGAGAGCACCTGGTTGCGGTCGGCGAGCGAGCGCAGCTCGGCGAGCACCTCGGCTTCGGTGCGCGCCTCGGGCAGGTTCAGCGCGTCAGCGGTCTTGATCACATCCGGTACCGCGGCGGCGGTCAGCTCGTCGAGGGAGCCGTAGCCCACCTGGGCGAGCATCTTGGCCTGCGCTTCGGCGTCCGGGCCGATGTGACGCTGTTCGAAGGGGATGCCCCGCTCGAGCTGGGAGAGCGGAATGCGGTTGGCGGTCATAACGGAGGCCTCCTGGTCGTATGACCTGCGAGGGGCACCACGGCGCGGGCACCCGGACGGCCTCCCCCTCTGTCATCTCAACCTGAGAGCTTCACCGGAGCCGCGGGGTTCGCCCGAGAGCTCCGGCTTTCACCGTCGGTGAGGGGTAGGACCGGTACTGCGGGCCCGGTACTGCCCCTGCTTTCCAGAGTGGCCTCTTCACGTGCGGTACGTATGCCTGAGAGATTCCGGGGAGGATTTGCTCCTTCGGCGCCTCCGTCGAACTCACTCGGAGGACTCTCCCGCACAGGGTCAACAGCCGTCACCCAGCCTACCAGCGAGGTTCTCGACCCTCCCTCGAGTGGCCCCCTCTTGAAATATGCACTTCTGTAGTCATTACGGATGAGCTGTGCACCACCGCGACCGTACGGAGGGACCGTGCAGACCGACATCGATCCCCGCAGCCTGATCGGCCGCAAGGCGTTCGACCGCAACGGCACCAAGATCGGCACCGTGGACGAGGTCTACCTCGACGACGCCACCGGCGTCCCGGAGTGGGCCGCAGTCCGGACGGGCCTCTTCGGCCGTGACGCCTTCGTCCCCCTGGAGCCCAGCGAAGTGGTGGACGACGCCCTGCGCGTGCCCTTCGAACGCTCCCTGATCAAGGGCGCCCCCGACTTCGGGGTCGGCCGCCACCTCTCCCCCGAGCAGGAGCTCCAGCTCTACCACCACTACGGCCTGGACGTGGCCCTGCCCTCGGACTTCCGCCCCCACCCGCAGGACACCCCCTAGGAGGGGTCTTCCCTCCCCACCAGCGGCAGCGGGTCGGAGGGCTCCAGCTCCGGGTCGTCCAGCAGGAAGGTGCGGACCCGGCCCGGGGGCGATCCGGGCTGCTCGAACCGTACGGTCACCCGGCCGAGCCCGCTGCCCTGCACCCACCCCGGTCCGTACACCGCGTGGTGCACGTCGGTGCCCGCCGACCAGTGCCGCGCGGGAGCCGTCCCGGCGCCCTCCGGGGCGGGCGCGGGCGGCTGCCCGGGCGCGCCTTCCCCGGCGGGCCCGGCGGGGCCCTCCTCGAGCCCCTGCGCCCCGGGCCCGGCCCCCTCCGCCCCGGCGGTGGCCAGCGCCTGGGCGAAGAGGTCCTCCTGGGTGTAGTCCGCGAGCCCCGTCACGCCCACCCCCAGCAGCCGCACCCCGCCCGTGGTGTCCACGCCCTCCAGCAGCCGCGCGGCCGCCTCCCGCACCACCGCCGGGTCGTCCGTGGGGCCCCGCAGCGTCTCGGAGCGGGTCAGCGTCGAGAAGTCGTACCGGCGCACCTTCAGGACGATGGTCCGTCCCGAGTGCCCCGAGGCGCGCAGCCGGCCCGTGCAGCGGTCGGCGAGCCGCTGCACCTCATACCGGATCCGCACCCGGTCGTGCAGGTCCACGTCGAAGGTGTCCTCCACCGAGACGGACTTCGCGTCCCGCTCGGCGACCACCGGCCGGTCGTCCAGCCCCAGCGCCATCCGGTGGAGCCCCACGCCGTGCGCCCGGCCCACCATCCGCACCAGTTCGTCCTCGCCGGCCTCGGCCAGCTCCCCCACGGTGGTGATCCCGGCCCGGCGCAGGTGCTCCCCGGTGGCCGGCCCCACCCCGGGCAGGGTGCGCACCGGCATGGGCGCGAGGAGCGCGCGCTCGGTGCCCGGTGCGATCAGCAGCAGCCCGTCGGGCTTGGCCTCCTCGGAGGCGATCTTGGCCAGCATCTTGGAGCCGGCCAGGCCCACCGAGCCGCTGAGTCCCGTGAGGGCGGTGATGTCGGCCCGCAGCCGCTCCCCCGCGGCGCGGGCGCCCGCGGAGTCGAAGGCCGCCCCGCCCGCCTCCAGGTCCACGAAGGCCTCGTCCAGGCTGAGCGGCTCCACCAGCGGCGACAGGTCCCGCAGCAGGCCCATGACCAGCTCGCTGACCTCGCGGTAGAGGCTGAAGCGCGGAATCAGGTAGGCGCCGTTCGGGCAGAGCCGGCGGGCCTGCGCGGTCGGCATCGCCGAGTGCACCCCGAACCGGCGGGCCTCGTACGAGGCGGTGGCCACGACCCCGCGCGGCCCGAGCCCGCCGACGATCACGGCCTTCCCGCGCAGGCTGGGCTTCGACGCCTGCTCCACGGAGGCGTAGAAGGCGTCCATGTCCAGGTGCAGGATGGTCGGCGCGGCTCTCACGCCCCCGATGCTGCCCTACGCCACTGACAACACGGTGGTCACCGGCCCGCGGGGCGCCGCAAGGGCGTCAGACGGCCCGGTTCCGGCGGGCCGCCAGCTCATCGGCCGGGTTGTGGCCGACCAGGGTCTCCCCGGTGTCCACGCGCTCCCCGTGCAGCTGCGACAGCGCGTTCTCGACGTCGCGCCAGACGACGCCCACCGCGATGCCGAAGACGCCCTGGCCGCCCTGGAGCAGGCTGACCACCTGGTCCGGGGAGGTGCACTCGTAGACGGTCGCACCGTCGCTCATCAGCGTCATGCGGTCCAGGTCGGAGAAGCCCCGGTCCCGCAGGTGCTGCACGGCGGTGCGGATGTTCTGCAACGCCACCCCGGTGTCCAGGAAGCGCTTGACGATCTTCAGGACGACCACGTCGCGGAAGCTGTACAGCCGCTGGGTGCCCGAACCGTACGCGGGCCGCACGCTCGGCTCCACGAGTCCGGTGCGCGCCCAGTAGTCGAGCTGCCGGTAGGTGATCCCCGCGGCGGCGCACGCCGTCGGTCCGCGGTAGCCGACCTGCTCGGGCGCGGGGCCTTCGCTCACCGGTCCGACCGGCGCGGCCGCCGGCTGACGGTGCGCGGAACCCACCGCGCCGCCGTGCACCGGGTACGGCCCGCCGTCGCTCCGCGCGGGGGTGCCCCCGGTCGTACCGTCGCCCGTGATCCTCACGCCGACCCTCCGTCCTTGACCTGCCACCTTGAAGGTAGGCAGTGACCAGGGGTGCGTCAACGATCGCCACACTCGGCACGCCGAGTGATAATCACCCTGAGAGTGGTTTCCCGTACCCCGCTGCGGGGAAAGGCTACTCGAATGGGCTGACGTTCCCGGTGGACGGCACGGCCGCCCGCCCGGCTACTGGGGGCCCGTGCCGAAGTCCTCGGGAGAGATCTGGTCGAGGAACTCGCGGAACTTCTCCACCTCGTCCTCCTGCTCGTCGGGAATCGCGATTCCGGCGTCGTCCAGCACACCGTCACTGCCGTAGATCGGCGTTCCCGTGCGCAGGGCGAGCGCTATGGCGTCCGACGGCCGCGCGCTCACCTCGACCCCGCTGGCGAAGACCAGCTCCGCGTAGAAGACGCCCTCCCGCAGATCCGTGATCCGGACCTCGGTGAGCTCCTCGCCGACCGCCTCCAACACGTCCTTGAACAGGTCGTGCGTCAGCGGCCGGGCAGGGGCCATGCCCTGCTGCGCGAAGGCAATGGCGGTCGCCTCCCCAGGACCGATCCAGATGGGGAGGTACCGGTCGCCTCCCACTTCACGCAGGAGCACGATCGGTTGGTTGGAGGGCATTTCCACCCGGACACCCACAACGTCGAGCTCGTTCACACAGCAACCCTAGGACCTGCCCGGCAGGTTTGGGTAGTCGGGGCCCCACTGGGAACCGTCCGGTCAGTGCGGACGGAGCCCGAGAGCGGTCTGCACCAAGGCCTCGTGGAGCTTTACGGAGAGCCCCGCGAGCTCCCTCGACGTGGCCTCGGCGTGCGCCCTGGTCTGCGGGTTGCGGTGCCTGCGCAGCGGGGCGACGAGCTGCTCCACCAGACCGGCCTCCCGGTCCGCCGCCGCCTTCATCCCCCGCAGGTGGCGGGGTTCGAGGCCGAAGCGGCCGAGATCGGCGATCAGCCGGGCCACGACGACCGTCCCGGCGTCGAACCCGCCGTCCGGCGCCTCGGAGACGAGCCCGTAGGACTCCCACTCGACCAGCTGGGCCTCGTCCACCTCGGCGGCCGCGATCAGCTCGGCCCGCCCCACCCGGGCCACCGGCGGCGGCTCACCGCCCGTGTCCGCGAACCCGCCGCCGGACGGGCCGCCGTCCACGGACTCACCGTGCGCGGCGGGCCCGGGGATGCGGATCTGCTCACCGCGGTCGAGCGCGTCGAGCTGCTCGCGGATGACCTTCAGCGGGAGGTAGTGGTCGCGCTGCAGGCGCAGGATGCGCGCGAGCCGTTCCACGTCGTCCGTGCTGAACTTGCGGTATCCGGAAGGCGTGCGCCGGGGCTCGACCAAGCCCTCCGCCTCCAGGAAGCGGATCTTCGAGATGGTGACTTCGGGGAACTCGTCCCGCAGCGTGGTCAGCACCGTTCCGATGCTGACCAGCTGCCCGGCCGAGCCGGCGGTGCCGTTCTTCGGGGCACCGCCCGTCGGGGTACGCAGCATGGAACCCTTCCCTGGGGTCCCCCGGAGGGTGTCCGGGGGTGGGGTTCCCCCCGGACGGTGTCCGAGGGGGTCAGACGCCCCGCAGGCTCGCGTAGAAGACCAGCCGGTACTTGCCGATCTGCACCTCGTCGCCGTTGTGCAGGGCGACGGACTCGATCGGCTCGCGGTTCACGTACGTGCCGTTGAGGCTGCCCACGTCGGCGACGGTGAAGCCGCCCTCCGGGCTCCGGCGGAATTCGACATGCAGGCGGGACACGGTGATGTCGTCCAGGAAGATGTCGCTCTGCGGGTGCCGGCCCGCAGTCGTCAGTTCGCCGTCCAGCAGGAACCGGCTGCCCGAGTTGGGCCCGCGCCGGACGATCAGCAGGGCGGAGCCGGGCGGCAGCGCCTCCACCGCGGCCTGCGCCTCGGGAGAGAGCGAGGACGGCGCGTGCTGGCCCGACCCCTCGGCCTCGTAGGCCTCCAGACCCGAGATCGAGATCGTGGAGGTGGTCTCCGAAGCGCGCTCCGGCGTCAGACCCGGCCGCAGCGGCGCCCCGCAGTTGGAGCAGAAACGGCTCGCCGCATCGCTGCGGTGACCGCACCTGCCGCACGTCTGCTCGGCCGACATGGACGGCTCCTCGCGCCGCGGCTGCCCCGCGGAGGCACTGGTGGCATACGGGTCGGAGGCGAACCCTCCACCCGCACTAGAGGTTGACGGTTCACCGAAACCTATGCGTCCGGAACCGGCGGGGTCAACGGACGACGCGCCCTGCCCGCCCGCATTGCCACCCGGGCCGGCCACCTCGTCGCGGAAGAGCGGCCTGTCGCCCTGCCCTTCCCCTTCCGGCTGGCCCGCGCGATGCCGCGTCGCACCGCTTTCCTCGTTCTTCTTCTTGCCGAACAACTTCTCAAACAACTTCACGGGCGATTCCCCTTGACCGAAACAGACCCGCCCGTGGGGCAGGACGAACTCTGCATGCACACACCTGCCGACCCGGACATTCTGACAACGTCCGTAACCACCAGACAGTTTCCACCACGCACGGCGACTTCCGTGCGTCGACCCCCCGCAGGCATCGGCCCGCGTGAGCCTGTCCACGTTCCGCTGCGCATCACGGCGATGACGACCGAGCGTAGTCAGGCTGCTTCGCAGCCCGCAAGGCATCCACAACGATCTTCGCCGACCGTGTGACGGCGACCGTGGCCTGTTCCTTCTCCATGGTCTGCACCACACCTCCCGGGATGTTCAGCGCGGGCTCCAGATCCTGCGGCTTGCCGATCACCTTGAACTCGTAGGGCTGTGTGATCTTCTTACCGTCGATCCCGACCCCGCCGCCCTCGTCGGAGAAGTACGAGCCCGCCACGACGCGCACGCCGTTGATCTGGATCGCCTCCGCCCCGGCCGCCCGCAGCTCCTGGAGGGTGTCCAGCAGCTGGTCGGACCGCACTTGGCCCTTGGTGTCGGTGATCCGCAGTGTGATCCCCGGGCCCTGTGCGGCCACCGTACCGGCCAGGATGCCCAGTTGGCGTTCCTTCTCAACCGTCTGACGGCGGGCCTCTTCGGCCTGGTTGGAACTGCTCTGCAGCTCCTTGCGCTGATCGTCCAGCCGCTGCTTCTCGTCCTCCAGGCGCTGGGTCCGCCCGTCCAGCTCATCGAGGATCCGTACGAGGTCCTCCTGCCGGGCACCGCGCAGCGGGGCGCTGGAGTCGCTGTTGGACCGGACCTGGATCGCGAGCCCGAGGCCCAGGACGAACAGCAGCAGCGCGACGATCAGTTGGGCCCGGCTGAGCCTGGGCGGCCACAGCCCGGCGGCCAGGCGCTGGCGCCCGGTCTCCTGCGGCTCGGCGGGCACGGCCGGTGCGGACTGCTGCTGCGGGGGCTCCTGGGCCCCTGGGGGCTCGGGCTGCGGCTCGCGCTGCGGCTCCGGCCGGGACGGCGGCTGGGACGACGGCCGGGACTCGGACCGCCCGGGGGCGTCCGGCTCCTCCGGCGGGGTGTTCTCCGTGCTCATCGGCCTCACGCCCGGAAGACGTGCCGGCGGATGGCCGCGGCGTTGGAGAAGATCCGGATGCCGAGGACGACGACCACGCCCGTCGACAGCTGTGAGCCGACGCCCAGCTTGTCACCGAGGAAGACGATCAGCGCGGCCACGACCACGTTCGACAGGAACGACACCACGAAGACCTTGTCGACGAAGATCCCGTCCAGCATCGCGCGCAGACCGCCGAACACCGCGTCGAGCGCGGCGACCACGGCGATCGGCAGATAAGGCTCCACCACGGCCGGCACCTCGGGCCGGACCAGAAGCCCGACCACCACTCCGGCCAAGAGGCCCAGTACCGCGATCACGATGCACCCTTCTTCGGCTCTGCTGCTGTGGCTGTGCGGACGGTCAGGCTCGACGCCGCCGGCAGCCGCACCTCGTCCATCGGGGTCAGGCTGTAGCGGATCCCGTAGCTCTCCTGGAGGACGTGCAGGTACTGACCGTCCACGGAGTCCTGGAACGTGGTCCCGAGCCGCTTCTTGTCGCCCACCGCGAGGACCTCGTAGGGCGGCACCAGCGGCTTGTTGTCGACCAGTATCGCGTCACCCGCGGCCCTGATCGCCGACAGCGCCGTCAGCCGCTGCCCGTTGATCGAGACGGCCTCCGCACCCGACTGCCAGAGCCCGTTCACGATCCGCTGCATGTCCCGGTCGCGCACCCGGCCGGTGTTCGAGAACCCGGCGCTCTCGCGCGGACCGCCACCGCCGCCCGACGAGGCCCCCTTGGCATCGTCCACCACCAGCTTGACGCCGGGACCGTGCACCTCGGTTGCACCCGCCAGCAGTTCCACCAGCCGGCCCTGCTGCCCGACCTGCTGCTTCAGCGCCGCGCGCTGCCGGTCGGCGACCTCGGTCCGCAGCCGCTCGGTGTCCCGCTCCAGGGCGTCGGCGTGCTCGTTCGCCCGCTGCACCCGGTCGATCAGCTCCTGGCGCTCCTTGGCCAGCACCGGCGCCGCCACGCGCGCCTGCGCGGCACCCAGCGTCACCACCATCGCGGCGAGCACCAGCCCCGCGGCGAGCCCCAGCTTGGCCTTGAGGGTACGGGGCAGCCCCGCCGTACCGTCCGCCTTGCGCCGCGCGGAGGCTTCCGCATAGCCCTCGTCGAGGCTGTGGTCCATCACGTGGGTCAGCAGCGACATGGACGCGTCCGGGCGCGCGGGCGGCGTGGCCGAACTCCGGTTGTTGGGCGGCTGCGACATGCCGCACATCGTTGCATGTCGCCGCCGCCAACACCCAATGCGCCCGTCCGGCGGGCCGGGCCGGGTCACTGCCCGCACCCGGCACGCCGGAACACCCGTCCCCGGGCGGCGGGCGCCGGTCAGTGCTGCCCGGCTCCGTCCACGACCGCGCCCCACTCGTCGAGGAGCGCCTGTGCGGAGGCGTCGTCGGGTCCTTCGGCCCACAGGTGGGTGACCGCCTCCGCCGGGTCCGGCAGCACCAGCGCCCACCGCCCGTCGGCCTCGACCACGCGCACCCCGTCGGTGGTGTCCACCTGCCGGTCGCCGGCCGCCTCCACGACCCGCCGCATCACCAGCCCCTTGGCCGCCCACGGCGTGGGCACGTCCCGCTTGAGCACGTGCGCCCGCGGGATGCGGGCGTCGATCTGGCTCAGGGTGAGCTGCGTCCGCGCCACCAGCCCGATCAGCTGCACGAAGGCCGCCGACCCGTCGAAGACGCTGCTGAACTCCGGGACGATGAACCCGCCCCGGCCGTCCCCGCCGAAGATCGTGGTCTCCTCACGGCCGACGCGGGTCAGGTCGTCGGGCGAGGTCGTCGTCCACTCCACCTGGGTCCCGTGGTACGCCGCCACCTGCTCGGCGACGCGGGTCGTGGTCACCGGCAGGGCCACCTTGCCGCTGCGCTTCTCGGCGGCGACCAGGTCGAGGAGCACGAGCAGCGCCCGGTCGTCCTCGATGATCCGGCCCCGCTCGTCCACCAGGGAGATCCGCTCGCCCACCGGGTCGAACCGCACCCCGAACGCCGCCCGCGCCGAGGCCACGATCTCCCCGAGGCGCACCAGCCCGGCCCGCCGCGACTCCCGGGTCTCGGTCGGCCTGGACTCGTCGAGACCGGGGTTGATCGTCAGCGCGTCGACGCCGAGCCGGCCGAGGAGGCTCGGGAGCACGAGGCCGGCACTGCCGTTCGAGGCGTCCACGACCACCTTGAGCCCTGCATCGGCGATCCCGGTGGTGTCCACCCGCCGGAGCAGCGAGCCCGTGTACGAGTCGAACACGCTCGACGGGAACTGCAGGTCGCCGATCTCCCCGGGGAAGGCGCGCCGGTACTCCTGGCGTGCGTACACCCGGTCCAGCTTGCGCTGCTGCGCCTGCGAGAGGTCGGCTCCGCGTTCGTCGAGGAACATGATGTCCACCGAGTCGGGCACCCCGGGCGAGGTTCTGATCATGATGCCGCCCGCGGCGCCCCTGGCCGTCTGCTGACGGGCCACCGGCAGCGGTACGTTCTCCAGGTCCCGCACGTCGATCGCACTGGCCTGGAGCGCGGAGATCACCGCGCGCTTGAGCGCACGGGCACCGCGGGAGTGGTCGCGGGCCGTGGTGACGATCGCGCCCTTCTTGAGCATGGTCGCGTAGGCGCCCGCCAGCTTGACCACCAGCTCGGGGGTGATCTCCACGTTCAGGATCCCGGAGACGCCCCGGGCGCCGAACAGGTGTGCCTGGCCGCGGGACTCCCAGATCACCGAGGTGTTGACGAAGGCGCCGGCCTCGATGGTCTTGAACGGGTAGACGCGGACGTTGCCCTGGACAATGGATTCTTCACCCACGAGGCACTCGTCGCCGATGACGGCCCCGTCCTCGATGCGGGCGGCCCGCATGATGTCGGTGTTCTTGCCGATGACGCAGCCGCGCAGGTTGCTGTGCGGGCCGATGTAGACGTTGTCGTGGACGACGGCCTTGTGGAGGAAGGCCCCGCTCTTCACGACCACGTTCGACCCGACGACGGTGTGCTCGCGGAGCTCCACCCCGGCCTCGACCTTGGCGTAGTCGCCGACGTACAGCGGCCCGCGCAGCACGGCGTCCGGGCTGACCTCCGCCCCTTCGGCGATCCAGACCCCGGGCGAGATCTCGAAGCCGTCCATATCGACCTGGACCTTGCCCTCGAGCACGTCGGCCTGGGCCTTCACGTAGCTCTCGTGGGTGCCCACGTCCTCCCAGTAGCCCTCGGCCACGTAGCCGAAGATCGGCCGGCCTTCCTTCATCAGCTGCGGGAAGACGTCGCCGGACCAGTCGACCGAGACGTCCGGGTCCACGTAGTCGAAGATCTCCGGCTCCATCACGTAGATGCCGGTGTTGATGGTGTCCGAGAACACCTGTCCCCAGGTCGGCTTCTCGAGGAAGCGCTCGACCTTCCCTTCCTCGTCCACGATGGTGATGCCGAACTCCAGCGGGTTCGGCACCCGGGTGAGGCACACCGTGACCAGTGCGCCCTTCTCCTTGTGGAAGTTGATCAGGTCGGTGAGGTCGAAGTCGGTCAGCGCGTCGCCGGAAATGACGAGGAAGGTGTCGTCCTTCAGGGCCTCCTCGGCGTTCTTGACGCTGCCGGCGGTGCCGAGGGGCTTCTCCTCGTTGGCGTAGGTGAGCTCCATCCCGAGCTCCTCGCCGTCACCGAAGTAGTTCTTGACCAGTGAGGCCAGGAACTGCACCGTGACCACGGTCTCGCTGAGCCCATGCCGCTTGAGCAGCCTCAGCACGTGCTCCATGATCGGCCGGTTGGCGACCGGCAGGAGCGGCTTGGGCATGCTTGAGGTCATGGGGCGAAGCCGCGTTCCTTCGCCACCGGCCATCACGACGGCCTTCATGTCGGAAGAGTCCTCCTAGAGAGATGACGGTCCAGCCGACCTCACCCGTCCGGGACGGATACTCCGCAACTCCTCCGCGTCAGTACCTGCGCCGAGCGAGCTCAATCGGCCGTGGCAGCCCTGACCAGTCGGCGGACTTGCACCACGTAAAGGATTCCTGCCCACCAATAGAGCGTTGTACCCCATCCCGCGAACGCCCATCCGAAAACGGACGCCATCCAGGCCAACCAGCCGTCTCCGTCACTGAGCAGGAGGAGGGGGAAGGCGTACATGAGGTTGAAGGTCGCGGCCTTGCCGAGGAAGTTGACCTGCGGGGGCGGATAGCCGTGTCGGCGCAGGATCCACACCATGACCAGCAGCATTGCCTCGCGGGCGAGGAGCGCCGCGGTGAGCCACAGGGGGAGAATCTCCCGCCAGGTGAGACCGAAGAGCGTGGTCAGGACGTAGAGGCGGTCCGCGGCGGGGTCCAGCAGGCGGCCCAGATTGCTGATCTGATTCCAGCGGCGCGCGAGTTTTCCGTCGAGGTAGTCGCTGATCCCGCTGAGCATGAGGACGGCCAGCGCCCACCCGTCGTGGCCCTCCAGGATGAGCCAGAGGAACAGCGGTACGCCGACGAGACGAGCCATGCTCAGGATGTTCGGAATGGTGAAAATTCGGTCCGTCTGAACCCGAGTCTCCTGGACCTCCACCCGGGGGCCTCCACTGTGACGCTAGAAATGGTCGAATCGATGCCCCCTGACCCTACAGGAGTCCCCGACGGGGCCGGCCGGGCGTCGCCCCGGGTCCTGAACGCAGAAAAGCCCCGCACCAGAAGGTGCGGGGCTTTCCCACAATGATTGTTCGGCGGCGTCCTACTCTCCCACAGGGTCCCCCCTGCAG